>JAQCLE010000015.1 GCA_027592755.1 Bacteroidota bacterium
GTGGTTTCAATTGAAAGGCGACAGAAGGAGGAAGCTCCGAAAAAATGTAAAAAGCCTCTGGCGGGAAAGGCTCTTGAATCGGAATTTCTTTTTAGGGTTCAATATTTAGTGTGATTAGATCCTCCGGAGAGGTTGAAATCAACAAGACCCCTTCGCCATCTATATGATAATCCATTGAGCATTGAAAATCAGTCGTAACAAATGGATTCCTTAATTTCAAAGTACCTTCCTTTTCCGCTCTAATTTCAACTTTGACAACTTTCCCGTTTTCCCTTTTGGCTGAGATCAAAAATGCCCCTTCCGTACGCAATTGGTCAAAACTTAAATCTTTCCATTCGGCAGGAACTGCCGGAAAAATATGTACAATACCCGTGTGACTTTGGATTAGCATCTCTTGTAATCCTGAAGCAAAAGCAAAATTACCCTCCAGCGTAAAAGGACGATACTTAAAGTTCGAATATCCTTTTCCTGATTGATCTCCATTTACATGAAAACTGTTGGGCAAGCAAAAGCTTGTGGCAAAGATTCTGAGATTTTCTGCAGCTCCTTCCCCATCAAAGGCACGAGCCTTTAATCCTCCCAACCAACTGAAAGAATAGCCAACCCATCCGGACGATCCGAAATCGTCGAGGCTGGCTATTGTATTCTTAATGATTTTTTGGTGTACTTCTCCTTTAGAAAAATCTATAATCCCCAAAGGATGATATCCCACTTGATGGGAGAAATGGCGATGAGATTCGTTGTATGGAGCATAGGGTGCAAACAATAAACCGCCTTCATCATCCACTGCCAAATCTGGCCACTGAGCGAGAAGTTCTTTCCATTTGGCCGCTTCCTCATCCTGACCAATTTCGCTTGCCAATTCATCTGCTTTTTCATAAGTCCATCGGATCATTGCCAAATCATAGTTGGTGGTCTCAGCAAACCAGGCATCCCTATCGTTATTGTGGATTTCAGGACTGGAACTGATAGGCAGTTTTCTTATTCCTTTATCATTTACTTCAGAAACCCCTTCCAAAAAAATCGCAACGTCCCGAATCCATGGGTAAGCTCTTTGCTCCAGAAATTCCCGATCCATCGAGTACCTCCAGTGCAAGTAGAAATGCTGTCCGAGCCAGGCGGATACGGTTGGTCCAAAAGCATATTGAATCCAGCCACCCATAGGTTGCCCGGTTAAAGTGGTCACACCAGGCACATTCAACCCTTCTGTTTCGTAGAATTCTTTCGTATATTTTTTGAACGTGTCCCTGTAGTTCCACAACCAATCAAGAAAGCCCACTTCTTCTTCCAGGTGGTTGCCACTATAGGCCGGCCAGTAGCTAAGCTGTGTATTGAGATCGTGGTGAAAGTCACCTTTCCACGGTGGTAATTTACCATGGTCTGCTGTCCACACTGCCTGTAATGAAATAGGCGGAGATCCTACCCTGGCTGCCGACCCAAATTTGTATTGTTCGAGGTGCCATTGTTTCTGTAATACAGTATCCGGTACTTGAATTGACGATTTTGACCAGAAATTACCCCACCAGGTCTGATGTGTATCAAAGGCATTCGCTAATCCAATTTGCAAATTTTTATTGGTTACCTCTTTTGCCAATGGTTTTTTCTCCCATCCGGGAAACTCTGAGCTGATACTCCAGCAGCCTTCCATAACGCCATTCTTAATAACATTGATTACATCGGTCTGGTATTTAAAACCACCCCAACCTTCTTGTTCATAAGTGATTGAATTCTGATTTTTAGAAATCTTGCCGATAGGATAGCCAAGTCTTCTTAAATCCTGCCCGGTGACGGGGCTTTCAAACTCACTTTTCCCTTCTATGTTATATGCTGGTGGAATGAGATCGTAAGACAGGGAATTTTCAAGACCTTCAAATCTGTACCATCCCACTGGCTCGGTAGCATGTACGAATGTCAATAGTCTAGCCCCGTTTTTCCATTTCACTTCGCACACAGCTTTATCGATGTACAAATGCACCGATTCTACTTCTCCTAAAGAGGAAATATCAAACTCCAACGCCGCACCGGGAATCTTAGAAGGTGCAGGACTTTTGTCATAAGGAACATCAAACCTCTCTTGAACAGGTTTGTAATCATTCTTTTTCCATTGATCATAAACCCAACTGTATTTCCATTCAGGTGTTATGAGGTTTTCCATAGGGCGTAAGTCCCATAAGTCAGCCCTGTCCAGAGAGAATCGCAGCTTACCCTCTTTCTTCCAAATCAGAGCGCCAACCATGCCATTTCCGAGTGGGACCGCTTCATCCCAGACGTTCGATAGTTGATCGAAATGCAGGTCATAAGGGGTTGCCGTTAAAACTATCTCAATAGGAGTATTCGAAGTACAACTAAAGAGTAATGAAAGTAGTGCAACTAATCGCATGGCGTTAGATCTGATTAATCTTATAATTTGTAATATCATGGCTCTCATAATCCGACTACTGAATGGCGTTTAAATCCTTCGGTGTTCCTTCCCAGTATCCAGGGATACTTCTTGTGGTATGAGAGCACTAAAACACTTCAGAATTCATCCATTGCTTAAAGTCAGGAATCTTCTCCAGTATTTTCTGATTGTCTTTGTCATGCTGTGCATCCCATAAATTGTAACGGGCTTGCATATTCATCACATTAAAATTGAAGATGTTTTACGGTCAGACCATTATTAATAAGTTGATTAAGTGAGTCAATGCCGATCTTGAGATGATGGCTGACAAAATCCTCAGTGACCTTAACATCACTTTCCCTGGTTTTGACGCCTTCAGGTATCATGGGCTGATCTGAAACCAAAAGCAAAGCGCCCGTTGGTATTTGATTAGCAAATCCCGACATGAAAATGGTGGCTGTTTCCATGTCAATACACATGCACCGCATTCTATTTAAGTATTTCTTGAATATCTTATCATGCTCCCAAACCCTTCGGTTGGTGGTATAAACCGTTCCTGTCCAATAGTCCCGCCTATTATCCCTGATACTTGTGGAAACTGCCTTTTGCAGGCTAAAAGCCGGTAGAGCGGGTACCTCTGGTGGGAAATAATCATTGGATGTTCCTTCACCACGAATGGCAGCAATGGGCAAAACGAGGTCGCCAACTTTGTTCTTCTTTTTTAAGCCGCCACATTTTCCTAAAAACAAAGCAGCTTTTGGCTGGATAGCGCCTAACAGGTCCATCACCGTGGCGGCATTAGCGCTGCCTATACCAAAATTGATGATTGTGATGCGGCCAAAAGTGGCATTGGGCATGGGTTTATCTTTCCCATTTACCCTTACATTATTCTGGCTCCCAAACATGTCAACATAGTGCTGAAAGTTGGTCAGCAAAATATGATCACCAAATTCATCCAATTCCGTACCGGTATATCTCGGCAACCAATTCTCAACAATCTCTTTCTTGCTCTTCATATAGAAAAATTAGTCTTTCTTTAGCGGATTGCCAACAGCTCAAATGATTATCGAGGTACGACAAGGCAATCGCTACCCAGACATAAATTCATGCCAACATTGTTGCCGGATATGAATATTTGCAGGACTTCTATTCTATCGTTCTATGGTTTGAAAGCGTAAGAACTTAGCACTTGCCTGCTTATGGAAAATACATTTTAGAATATCTCTTATCCTATTTTAATTCCTGGAGTAGTTGTATTATTTGGCATTCGCCTCAATATATTTATCAAGTTTATTAGGATTACCGTCCTCGAGATCGCTGATATAGTGGTACCATTCGGCCCATTCAAGTCCGTATTGTTCCCCGAGTTTCTTGTTGGAAATCTGGCTGAAGTTCAATCGTTTCGCGTCGATGTCGAAAACGAAATGTTTCACCCAGTTGTGATCTGGTGACTTACCATCTTTGTCAAGGATCGCAAGTTTCTTTCCTTCAGCCGTCAGCTTGTCCTTCAGTTGTTGTCCATATCGCTGGCCGGCAGGTCCCTTCGTCACATTGAGCATATTTATTTCCACCTTCTTATCGATATAGTCAGAGATATCCACGATCCTGTTGGTCCGCTGTGGTGTCCTGGAAAAATAATACCGGACCTTGGGGCTATGGGGCTTTAGTCCTGCGTCAAAATGTTCAGGATAATCGGCCCTTCCTCCGGCCATCCACCGTGCAGCTTCCACTGCCCTTGCCGTAACGTAATGATCCGGATTTTCTTCATGGTGTTCCCACGGATCCCAGCAGACAATAGTATCCACTTTCAACAAACGGAATAAAAATATAAGTCTTCCTTTCAGATCCTGAATCCCCATATTGTCCATCTGGTGATGGTTATACATCAAATCATAGGCTTTTTCCATGCCATATCCTTTGGCTACATTGCTGCTGTCGATGGCATTGCCCAGGGCGTCGCCCTTGCTGTCATCAGATGTCCGAATCAGATAGCCGGTGTACCCTTCATCCATTAATTTGGCAACCAGACCGCCAGCGAACAGTGGAATATCATCGGCGTGAGCTTGTATCGCTGCAAGCACTTTTCCCTGATGTGGCTTGCCCTTTACCGCTTTTTCAACAATTATTTCTTCATCATCTTGTAAAATAACTGTCTGTTTTTTTGAGCTTCGGCTAACATTCCCCTTGATTTTGCCAGCCGGAGCAGCTGACGCCAATAAAGAAGATCCGACCAAAGCGCCAGACAACATTCCTTTTTGTAAGAATTCTTTGCGTTTCATATGATTTTTGTTCTTATGGTTAAATTATAGGTTTTTTTAGACCACACGGGTCAATCATTTTTTATAGGGCTCCGGTTGCTTGATCTCAGTTCCACCGGTTGTTCTGCCGCTCCACAGGTAATCGCTTGAACTAATATCACTCCATTCAGGAGTGGGTTTGAAGAAACTATCATAACGTGGATCCAGATGCTCTTTCAAAACATCTTCTTGTAATTCAATTCCCAAGCCAGGGGAATCCGGAACAAGCGCAAATCCCTTCTCCATGATGTTATTGCCATCGGTTGTTTTTACAAGATCCTTCCACCACGGGTTATCCAAAGAGCCATTATTAGGCATCTCCAATGAAAGCACATTGTTTGTGGCAGCGGCACAATGAATATTGGCCATGAATGAAACAGGAGTGCCTGCAAAATGCAAAATCATGGGAACTCCCTGGGACTCGGCATAATCACCAATGATCTTGGTTTCCAAAAGCCCACCCGAGGTAGCTAAGTCAGGTTGAACAATATCTACCGCATGTGCATCAATAAGTTTGATGAATTTTTCCTTTAAATAAATATCCTCTCCGGTAAGTGTAGGCGTTTCAATTGCGTCGGTAACTGTTTTCCATTGATCTATATAATCCATGGGGAAAAAATCTTCAAGGAACGCCAATCTGTAAGGATCAAGTGCTTTACCAACACGTATCGCTGTATTCACATCATAATTCCCAACTCCATCAGCGCCAAGCGGAAGGTCCCACCCTACTACATTACGCACCATTTCAACATACTTGGCAAGCTCATCCAGCCCCTTATCAGTAATTTGAGTCTGTGTGAAGGGTTGTTTAGCTCTTAAATCACCGGTTTGAACTGGAGCATAGCTGTTCCTGTACTCCGCGGTAAACCAAAACCGATCATTGACAGTTGTTCCGGGGATATCGGCAATCCATGATAAAGAGGGATACATCTTAAACCAGGTGATGCCCAGCTCTTCCTTGCGGAATTTCATTTCTTCTTTAAACTTATCGACATCCATGTTCCTTCCATCGTGCCTGGGAACATAAGCGTACATTCTAATCTTTTCGCGGTATTTTCCTCCCAGCAATCGCCAGCAAGGCACGTTATAGGCTTTACCGGTTAAATCCCACAGCGCCATTTCAACAGCACTCACACCGCCACCTTGCCGTGCATGACCGCCAAATTGTTTGATGAGCTTGAATAACATTTCTACGTTAGTAGGATTCAAACCCAGAAGACGGCTTTTAAGCATCAATGCATACCGCCAATCCGCCCCATCTCTTACTTCACCTAATCCATAAATACCCTGATTAGTGTCAATGCGAATAATTGGTCGTCTACCAACAGCCACACAATACCGCATATCTGTGATTTTCAAATCAGAGGGATTTGAGGAGCGTTGCACTTTTGAGGTAGTCTCGGCAATGGAGTCTTCTACCGACAAACTCATCATACCCGCCAAAGACATTCCCCCGAGGGCTGTTTTTTTAAAGAAATCACGACGACCCTGTTTCGGCGCAGGACCGATTGGTTCTTTTGGGGGAGGCTGGGTAGTGAAATTCTCTTCTTGCTTGTTTTTCGTAAGTTCTTTTAGGATATTTTTCATAATAGTTGGGGGTTAGTTTATCATCTAATTTAAGAAATCGATGATGATTTTTGTTTTATTCAAATTGACACTACATAAAGCTTTGGTTGTTCATGAGAATAACCGTCGTAAAATTCTAGTAATAAATGGCAGTAAGAGATTGTAATAAAAAAAGGTGCTATAGATCTATAGCACCTTTTTTTAATGATGTCCATATGCATTGATTCGAAAATCATTTGAAAATGAGAACCGGGAGTGCGATTCCATTTTTTTGGGAATTCTAATTCAGCATATTAGTTCGCACCCCTTGCCGCCCCTTTTTCTTCTCTCTCTTTTATAAAATCTGTTAATTCCTTTTTGGGCATCGGTAGATTCGGATATTGATCTATCCATTGCTTAAAATCTTTTTCAAACACATCATCATCTACAACAAAGGCCTCATTAACATATTGGTATTTGTTGGTCCTCATGCAAAAACGATTGAACTCATCACGTAGAGCCGTGTATTCACCAGAAATTACTACGCCCTGTACAAGATGAGGCGGAATAAAAGCAACACCCGTTGTTTTGGCAAGCACTACGTCACCCGGTAAAACCGTTACCCGACCTATGCGAATAGGACCATTTATACTGGCGATCATCATCTGTTTAATTGCCGAAGGATCTGAACCTCGAACCCAACCATTAAACCCTTCAATCTGGGATAGGCCCTCAACATCTCGTACAGATCCATTAAATATTATCCCTCTTTTCCCTGCCTTGTAAATAGCATTTCCAAGGTTATCACCAATCAAAGTACCTTCTACCATTTTACCATAGCTATCCGCTACGTAGACATCCCCATCCATTAATTTAATAATGGGGGCATAATTTGTTACAGGCGTTTTTGTGCCTTCTTTTTCTGCCTGCTTCTGTACATAGTTATTAAAATCTTCTCTTAAAGGCGTAAACTGAGCAGTTACTACACGCCCTGTCATTACATTTTCAGGATGCAGAATCTCCCAGCCGTTTTCATAAGTACTTGCGAAGTTTTCAAATTGGCTCTCATATCCGCTCCTACGCAATGAACCCCAGACTTCTTCCATGGAAAGTGCTTTTAATCTTTCCAGCAACTGATCAGAAACTTTTGGCCTTCCATCTGATGTACGCTCACCTGTCCATTCAGGAGTTAGTTCCTTTATACTCCCGGCTGGCCATACGACACTCTGGGATTTAGAATGAAATCCAAGTAAAATAAAGGCAAAAGATATTAATAGTATTTTTTTCATAACATTTTGGTTTAGTTTAAAAATAGCAAGGGCACATTAATTCAAATTTTCCAGCTGCTGCAAGTTTGATCTTTTTAAGACTACCTAAGGGAATTAGGTTTTAACCAGGGCCTTTGGCATCACTGGTAGCCATAAACAAGAAAGACAAATCAGAGCAACCCAAAGCACCAACTTGTCTTTCGTCAAAAATTCAATTCACCAAATGAAGCTCATTAACTCCATAGCCTGTCATTGGCACGTATTTTATCCCATTCTGGGGTTGGGGCAAAAAACTTCTCTCCCTCTATCAGGTATTTCTTTACCATATCCTCATTGAGTTCTACTCCTATTCCTGGCTTTTCCGGTACGGTGACATAACCATCTTTAACAATTGGCCCATCAAAACCTGTCACCAGATTTTCCCAATCCTTCTTATCTACGGCATGATGCTCCAGCCACATAAAATTTTCAGTGGCAGCTGCAGCATGAACTGCACCAAGGAAGGAAACAGGTCCTGCTGCATGATGTTGCATAAACCCAATGCCATGTCTTGTCGCAAAATCTCCGATTTTCTTGGTTTCTAAAATCCCTCCTGCTGTGTTTGGATCGGGATGAACTATGTCAACTGATCTAGTCTCAATCAATTTTTCAAATCCACCCTGAAGCATATAGATATCTTCTCCTGTTTGAATAGGTGTTGTAGTTGACTGCGTTAATTCTCTTAACTGATCTGTTAACTGCCATGGTATGATATCTTCAATGTAGGCCAGGTTATACTTCTCAGAAGCCCTTGCGAGTTTAATGGCTTCATTAATACCAAAATGTCCCCAATGATCTGTTCCCATTGGTATATCATATCCAATTTTCGAACGCATGACATCCAGAAATTCCATCAATTTATCAATACCCTTGTCAGTGACTTGAACCCTGGTAAACGGGTGCATAGTTTTGTTATATGTCGAATAATCATATTGATAGGGATTATATTTAGCATCAGGGGAATTGATAACTGTACCTGGGATGCCCTCGAGTAAACGAATTCCAATGTCCATCTTCAAAGCAGTATAGCCCTGATCGATTCTAGCTTGCATCCGTGCAGCATATTCATTCGGATCTCGTGAAATAGTCGTATCACAATACACCCGTACTTTGTCCCGGTATTTTCCACCTAATAATTGATACACAGGGACATTGTAAGCCTTTCCTACGATATCCCATAGGGCCATTTCAACACCAGATACACCACCTCCCTGGCGTGCGTGACCTCCAAACTGCTTAATGATACCAAACAGACGCTCCACATTACATGGATTTTCACCCAGTAGCCGGCTTTTCAAAAACAACGCATACTCCTTTGCTGCGCCATCGCGAACGTCACCATGGCCAATTATACCCTGGTTGGTATAAATTCTTACAATCGGAGTTCTAAATACGACATCTCCACCAATCTCAGCAATCCGCAAATCAGTAATTTTGAGCTCTGATGGAGCCGAATATCGATTCACATTTTGTGAAGCGTAAGCTACTTGTTCACTTACCGAAGCTTTTGCTAACCCGGCAAGGCTCAGCCCCCCAAGGGTAAGACCGCCCGCTTTCTTAAAAAATGACCGTCTGCTGTCTGCCTGCTTTTCTTTTTCTTCTTTCTGGGTGTCTTTAAAAATGTTTTGTAGTTTTTTGTTTTTATAAATCATTTATTTTGGCTTTAGGTTTCTATTAATAATTTAGTAAAAAGTAGTTAAAATAAAGGTTCCATCAAAGGCACCTTTTATAGTTAGAGGAGATTCTTATCCAAAGGGAGAAATTAAAGGCCTTACGATCTTCGATCAAATTTTAGTCAGCAGGCCTGAGGCATTTCTCATAATTCCTGACATGCAATAATTCATCTCAGTTATATCTTTGTAATATAGATGTTCATAAATCTATTATGAACTTATCAATCCGATATCAAATTTGTCAAGAAAGTAAAGCAAAATGGAGCTAAGGAAACATGTAATAATTACTGGAGGAGCTAAAGGTATCGGTGAAGCATGTGCACGAATGTTTGTCCGAGATGGGTATTGTACAACCATCCTGGATATTGACAAATCTGCAGGCGTTACATTAGAGAAGGAGTTGGGAGGTCAAGCCCGGTTTATTCCCTGTGATGTTTCCAAGTCACCTGAAGTTGACGTATCCATTAGTCAGGCCATCGATTTTTTTGGTGATATTGATGTGCTTGTAAATAATGCAGGCACGAATGATTACAGCACTGTCACTGAAACCACAGATGAACTATGGGATTATGTGATGAATGTAAATCTAAAAAGTCATTTTTTATGCGCTAGAAGGTGCATCCCATCCATGCAAAAGAAGGGAAAAGGTGTCGTTGTAAATGTTTCCAGCGTGCAAGCATATATATCACAAGCAAAAGTTGCAGCTTATACAACGGCAAAAACCGCCCTTTTAGGATTGACCCGGAGTATTGCGGTAGATTATAGCCCCAATATTCGATCTGTAGCCATCTGCCCGGGTACGATCGATACGCCAATGTTGCAGAAAGCCATCCGGGAATCTCCAGACCCTGCTGCAGTACTGGAAGAGTGCAACGATATGCATTTGACTAAGCGTATTGGTACTGCGGAGGAAGTAGCTGAACTCATTGTTTTCGTCTCAGGAGATAAAGGTAATTTCATCACCGGTCAGGCAATACGAATCGATGGAGGCCTGGGAGTTTCAGTTGCAGGCAGCAAAAGGGACGAGTAAAATAAATAAATCTGCCCTGTAGTGAGAACGAAATGACAACTCTGTGTCGATTTTAGTGGAAACTGGGATAGTTCATAGTATCCTATCAATTGTACTTGTATTAAAGTAAATTCAGTGATGTTTCACATTATGAACAACCCCAACTTGATTCGGGACTTAATCAGACCATTAGTTTCTGGCCTCTTGGTATTCAATTTGGCCATGAGTTCAAATGCTCAGGAAATCAGAGCGCTTAAGGATTTATGGCCCGTCAAGGGTAGTAGCTTTTACCAGGGTTTTGGCAAGACAATATCAGGTACCCAACTCGATTTCTTCCCCTTTCTGGATGACGGGAATATCTCGCTTTACCTGGGTGAGAATGGAAAATACAAATCCTTCGAATTCCAAACCGAAAGGATTCCAGCAGACTATGATGAGCCCTTTATCACCTTTATTTGGGAAAGTGGGATCGCTAGAAGTGTTGATCCTGATAAATCAGAATTCCGAGTTTCTCTAAATGGAAGTGAGCTGGTCACGTTTAATTCCTTTACAGAGGGATCTCTATCCAATTGGGAGTTTACCGCCCAAAACGGCGTCCAACTGGCTTTTGTCACCACCTCCATCGGTAAGGCTCATGGCGATTTATTTGGTTACATGTTTCTCAACGTACCCTTAAAGAATTTTCAAAAGGGAGAAGCATTGACATTAAAGTTCGATGAAATCAAATCGAACAACCGCGATTATTACATGGCTATCCAAAACCCTGTTAAAGAGTCACTGACTATACTCGCAGAACCGGCAATCCTTAAAACTGAAAACGGCCCTAAACAAAGCATCAAAGTTGATCTGACCCACCTGGGTCAGCCAACCAAAGCAAAATTCTCTATCAATGGGAATACTATTATTGAATCCAAAATTCAGGTTGGGGAGAACATAAAAGTTCTTGATCATCAATTCTGACAATGTCCTTTGATGGTCTTTCATAAACTTTTCTACTACTTCCTTTTCAAATGCATCCGGGTTGAAAAGTACAGGCAGGAACTTGTTGATGTCATAACCATTGATGTTTTTAAATTCTTCGGGCAATGTCGACGTCCATACAAAACCGGTAGCCTCATAACTGGCCAGGTAGAGGCCCTTTATGGCGGTATTTTTCAAATCTCCCATCACCTCTTTTATTTTGCCAATAATGTAAAGGAAATGAGCCTCGGTAGCCTGGGCATCGAAATGATCAATAATGGGGCCAACAGAATTGCGGCTGGGGAGTTTTAATTGCTCACCGGAATTGGAACAGATGTAGCGGTGTACTTCCCAGTCACCCGTTAAATTCCAATCAAGTTTTTCGTTTTGGGGATCAAATTGATTTGAAACATCTATGATCTTAGCTGGATCCCAATCTGGTTTGCCATTATTCAGGGGAATGGCCACAACTGCAATCTCCTTATAGAAAACTGGTTTTCCATTACGTTCAAATGAGATTAGCCTTTCCTTGCCTTTTGCATCAATTTTTGAAATCTTCGGGAACGGAAGCTTCAAATTTCCACCTGATTTTCCTTTTACCTCAATTTTGGAATAGTAAATGGATTTGGCTGAATTTTCCGGAGTGGTCCATGCGCCACCGGCATTCCAGCTACTCGCCATATTTAAACCTACGTCCATATTCCGCTTTTTGGCTTCATCAAGGGCTACCTTAATTGAATTAAGTGACTCTTCGCTTAAAAAAGCAGGTCCCGGTTCTACCATGGTATCCTGTGCCGGTACACCAATTTCAAAAATGTCAAAGCCTGAAATGCCTACTTTGTCCATGGCAGCAATTTCTTCTTTAACCCTTACTGCGTCAACATTGCCATTTAACCACCAGTAGTACACTTTTGGCCTTGCATTTGATGGTGGAGTTTCAAAACCCTCTTTTAGTTTGGCATAAGAATCAGCGCTCTGAGAAAAGGCCCGATTACCCTGAAAATATTCAGCAATGAGAAAGACCATTAGTATCAAAAAAGGTGTCTTCATGCTGTGATATTTAGGCATTAATTATTTTAGCATCCAGGTGTAAATAATCGGCTATTTTTTTTATCGTACCAGCATGATGCCCGACCCCAAGGGCGAAATGATGAGTTGGCCCTTCCTTAATCCAGCGGGTCAGGAACGTTTTTATATCCGGCTCAAAGAACCCGCGGGTATTTGTATTTCCAGTGGCAGGAATTGGACCTGAAACGGACTGACCCTCTGCTATGATGAATTTGAATTTTCCATCGTATGTTGAATTGATGGACAACATTGTAATGGGTCCTTCTTTGATCTTAAACTCAATCCCTGCACCATGTCCCGGCTTTCCATGATACTTCTTCAAACTTCTTAATATTGGTTTTCCGTCGGCAATCGAGATATTATGAGGGCCATCATGACCAACGAGAACAAACCCCTCATTAAAGTCAACAGGATGGAATTCGGCAAAACTTCCACCTATGCCAAGCCGGTCAAAAATTAAAAGAGCAATCAACGTTTTTAGATCTGATTCACCACACATTGGAATATGGCTGGCGGTAAGGAGTGAGTTGCCCACAATGAGGTTGGACATTACCTTCCTCAGTTCAGAATCCTCCTAGCCATCATAGTAGTATGCCAAGCCATCAAGGCGATTCTCTTCAACAAATTTCTTCAAGGCCACGGCTACCTTGGCGGCCATTCTCAGATCTTCATCCTGAAGTTTTAAAGAAATTGGGTCGGAAACAGGGTCGGGAGTATCACAAAAATCCAATATTTCATCCTCACAGGCTGCTATTTCTTTATCCGTTACGGCATCGAAGCATTTCATCAATTGATTGGCCTCGCATTGCACGATGTGGCTACCAAAAAAGGAGGTCAACATGGTTACATCAGAATGCATATCCAACATAGCATTTATCGGATGCCCAATATGACCGAAGTGAGATTTTCGTAAATCACGCAATACCCTTGCAATTCGGCAATATTCATCAATCTGCTCATCAACTTCAGGATCATCGTAAAGTGTCCCAATAATCATATTGGGCACCTTTTTTCCCATACGGACGGCAACACCGGCAAACTCAGGTAATGAACAGATGTCATCATTGACCAATTGCATGTAGGTGGTGGCTTTTGCATAATCCAGTGCTTTTAGAGGTTGCAAAGCCACCAGGACTATGGGTTTGTCTATGGTTTTAATGATTATTCCGAATGTCCCTGAAGTCGCATAGGTCAGCATATCACAAAAAATCAAATCGAGATTGGCTTTGTTGATTTTTTCCACCATGTGATAAGCCTTCTCAGGGTTATCAACAAATCCCAGATCGATCACCTCAATCCCATCAGATTTTACCTTCTCAATAAAGACTTGCTGTTTGTTGGTTAATTCATCGAGTAAGCCATCCAACTGAGACCAGTATTTTTCATACCCAACACCAAAGACTCCAATTCTAACCATATTCACTTAAAATTAAACCGTAGCGCTCAAACTCAATTTTTTATTTGATTGGTAAATCCAATATCCGATAAAAACCACCGGGTACATCAAACCACAGTACAACCATAATGAATCATATGAATATATAGAAATGATATAGCCAATAATTGGATTCAGGACAACAGAAGACAAGGCACCGGCACTACCCGACAATCCAACAACAGTTGAAACGGAATTCCTCCCAAAAACGTCGCTGATGGAAGTAATGTAATTTGTTATCCATAATCCATGGGCGAAGAATGCCAAAGTCATGGCTGATAAGATAATTGTGTATGAATCAAAAATTCCGATGAGAGCAACTGGCAATGTTAATAGGGCAGCCAAACCCATAACAATCATTCTTGATTGATTCAGCATTTTGAACTTTTGATATAGTAAATCTGAAAACCACCCTCCAATAATATTGGCAACCCCAAGTGCGAGAAATGGAATCCATAAAACCTGGCCAATTGTATCTATTGACATATCGTGAGTTTCGTTCAAATACTTGGGTATCCAGAACATATAGAAATACAATATGGGATCTAAAAAGAACCGCATCATCATAAAAATAATAGTATCCTTCCTGGAGATTATTGATTTAATGGACTGCTTTTCAATTATCTCTGAGGTGTTTACACGTTGAATCTTTCCAGTTGAATAGAGCCATATAGCTAACCATAAAAATCCTATGGCACCTGTAATAACAAAAACCCAACGCCATCCCACAAATCCAAGAAAATAGGCGCATAATGGCGGAGCGAGAACGGCGCCAAATGCAGCGCCTCCAATGGCTATCCCGTTGGCCAATGCCCGTTTCTCAGTCGGTACCCATTCAATAACAGCTCTTACCGCTCCAGGAAAACAACCTCCTTCACCAAGTCCAAGCAGAAAACGGAATGCTGTAAACTGAAACACATTGCCTGCAAAACTATGTAGAACTGTTGCCAGGGACCAAAAACCAACAGAGAAGGCCAATCCCATCCTGCTGCCATATTTATCAATCAGAATTCCTCCAACAGTGAACATGATGGCATAACTCACCAAAAAACCCGCATTAATAAAACCATAATCAACATCAGTAATGATCAGATCATCTTTGATTTTAATTATTGTGACAGAGAGCACTTGCCTGTCTAAAAAACTAAGCGATGTTGCAACTAAAAGCAGAACCACGATCCACCAAAATTTCTGATTACTTTTCATTCGTTTTACCATACGGTGTTGGTTCGTCTAAAGTAGTTGGATATTTTAAATGGTTGAGCTGTTTTGGGAATTGCAGCAATTCGATAATGATCCCAAATCTTGTGAAGAGCGCCAGTTTGCATACTCAATATTTAATCATCCCCGCATTGTCATTGAATTTCATCTTAGTTTTGTCGAAAATATTCCTGGAATTGATTCCATTGCCAATCACATGAAAAAGCATTTAAACACAGCCTTCCTAACATCTATCATTACCATTCTGATTTGGAGCTGCAAATCAGAAGATACCAAACCACCCAATATAATTTTCATTATGTCAGATGATCATACCACTCAGGGTTTTGGTGTATATGGCAGCAGGTTAGCCGATCTCAACCCCACTCCCACGATTGATCGCCTGGCACATGAAGGAATCCTTTTTGAAAATGCCTTCTGCACAAATTCAATTTGTACCCCTTCCCGAACCAGTATAATGACAGGTCAATATGGGCATGTCAATGGGGTGTACGACCTGAGTGGCAAATTGGAGCCTGAACGACAATACCTGACCCTGGAAATGAAGAAGCTTGGGTATGAGACAGCCATGATTGGGAAATGGCATCTCAAGTACGCTCCTGAGGCTTTCGATTATTACAAAGTACTCCCGGGGCAAGGAGATTATTTTGATCCGATCTTGTATGGTCGCGAAGGAGATGAGGTGAAGGAAATAAGGTTTGAAGAAGACCTCATACGGGAAGTGAATATCACAAAATACAGCGGTTATTCTTCAGATGTAATAACTGATATTACACTCGACTGGTTGAAAAACCGAAGTGATAAATCGAAGCCATTTTTCTTAATGCATCATTTCAAAGCTCCCCATGATTTCTTTGAATTTGCACCGCGATACAAAGACTACCTCGAAGATGTTAATATTCCGGAACCAGCAAGCCTTTGGGACAATGGCAACAACGGTTCAATTGCCACCAAGGGAATAAATAACTCATTGATGGATACCATAGGCTCTTCTATCGGGCACAGGAATATTATCCGCAACATGGGTATGCACATGGAAATTGATCCCAATATTCCTGATCCGGAATACAAGCGACTCGCTTACCAGGAATACCTGAAGCGATACCTCCGATGTGTGAAAGGCGTTGATGATAATGTCAAAAGGATCTTTGATTACCTGGAAGCAGAAGGACTGATGGACAACTCTATTATTATTTACACAGGAGATCAGGGTTTTATGCTGGGTGAACATGATTATATTGATAAGCGATGGATGTATGAAGAATCAATGAGGATGCCCTTCCTGGTTCGATATCCAAATAAGATCAAAGCCGGAACCAGAACTGATGCCATCATCAATAATACGGATTTCGCTCCTACTATTATTGAACTGGCTGGTGGACAAGTACCTTCTTATATGCAGGGGAAAAGTTTTAAAGCAGTTTTGGAAACAGGCCTGGAGCCTGAAGGATGGCAGCAGGAAACCTATTATCGCTATTGGATGCATATGGCCCATAAGCATAACAATCCTGCCCATTTTGGCATCCGGACAAAGGACTATAAACTCATATTTTTTTATGGCATAGACTATAAAGAAAGAGCTGGAGACGAACAGGAATGGGCACACAATCCTGCGTCTATGTCTGACTTTCAGACCCCTGCCGCCTGGGAATTCTATGATCTTAAAGCGGATCCAATTGAAATGGAAAACAGATACGGCCAACTGGAATACGATGATATTATTAAAGAGTTGAAAGAAAGGCTTAAAAAACTACGGGCAGATGTCAAAGAAAACGACGCTGATTTTCCACGAATTGAGAAGATTGTTTCCGAGCATTGGGATGATTAATACTCAAGACTCCCCACGACATTGTTAGTTTCTTTACCAACCATTATTTATGACTTGCTTGCGGTCGGTGATAACACCAACCAAAAGCAAAAATTGAGAAGATTGTTTCCGAGCATTGGGATGATTAATAAGGATCAAAAAACATCCCAAGAAAGCAACGGCATAATTCGCTTCACTGATTAGGCTGCAATACATCGTCATATACTTTTTGCATTGCCGGTGACAGGCTTTCGTAAATTGCTGGTAGGCATTTTTCTTTAAAGGCCCTGTTGTCCACCTCGATAAACTCCATTCCTCTTTCTTCTAATTCATGTTTCACTTCCTTTTCCCTTTGTCGAAATAATTGATGTTCATAAGTCTGCATATCTTTGGCCGCATCAAGAAATATCACCTTAAGATCATCAGGTAATTTCTGGAATTGCTTTTCCCCAATTACAGGATAGACCCAACTTACTACATGATTGGTCAGGTTGAGATAATCCTGAACCTCAGCAAATCCTGCACTTCTGATGAGTGCAAGTGGATTTTCCTGAGCCTCAATGGTTCCCTGCTGAAGGGAAGTAAATACTTCTGAGAAAGACATCGGCGTTGGTTTTGCACCCAAGGCACTCCATGCAGTGACAAACGAGGGCACGTTCGGCACACGGATTACTATCCCTTGAAGATCATCCGGATGCCTAATTGGCCTATTGGAAGTAAGTTGACGTGGTCCTCTTTGAAAATAACAAACTGGCCTTAATCCCAGTTTATTCAGCATTTCCTCCTCCATCCTTTTGCCTATAGGCCCATCGATAAAATTTTTCATGGAAATGGAATCTTCGAGAAAAAATGGCAGCTCACAAAATGCAGCTATTTCTATCCAGTTACTCAATAACGACCCGGTCGTTGTCATATCAATTATTTCTGCCTGTATTAACCTGATCGCCTCAATCTCTTTCGCCAATTGCTCAGAATGATAATTCTCAAGCTTTATCCTTCCTCCCGATCTTTCATGGAGTATATCCCCAAAATACTCGAAGGCCAGAAACCATGTATGATTGTCATTTACCAGACTAGTGCTGCGAAATACGAATTCAGGTTCTTCTTTGCTCGCACATTGACATAGAAGCAATACTGAGATGACAATCATCAAACTTTTATTCAGAGCTGAGAACATTTTGACATCAGTGATTTTCATACCAGTACATTTTTTTTAGAAAATGTGTAAATTAAGATGTTATCTATTCCATATCTATTTCTCATCTTTCAGTGTAATTCTCTCAACTTTCCCTACGACAAAAGTATAACTCAGGAAACCGATTGCCGCCAGTATTCCTATAAAGAACAGTGCTGGTCTGAAATCACCTTCCTCAACCAAAAAACCGATAGCCACCGGAACAATGACGGCCGAGAGTCCCCCGAAAAGATTAAATACTCCACCTATCAATCCAATCAGTCTCGTTGGAGCCATTGTTGAAACAAAAATCCAGGTAATGGAAGAAAACCCATTACCAAAAAACGCCACTGCAAGAAAGGTAATTATCAAAAATGTGCTATCTGTATAGTTGGCACCTATGATTATGATAGATAATAACATCCCTCCTAAAACAGGGGCTTTTCTAGATACTTCTTTAGAAACACCTTTTCTTACTAGCAGGTCAGATGTAAAACCAGAGAGTAGTACGCCAGCAAAAGCCGCCAGGAAAGGAATAGAAGCCAGAAAACCCGACTGTAAAAAATCCAATCCGCGATATTTAACTAAATAAGTAGGAAACCATGTCAAAAAAAAAATAAGGGTTGAAGTCATGCAAAACTGACCGATGTAAACGCCCCAAAGCTTTCTATATACAAATGCTTGCCTAAGGTCGGCCCAGCTAAATTTTGAATTGGCAGGCCTGTCCTTTACACCATCAACCAACCCTCCACCTTCTGATATGTAATCCAACTCTGACTGACTGACCTTTTTATGAGCTTTTGGATCTCTATAGAAGATATACCAAATACCTGCCCAGATTATCCCAATGATGCCTGAAACGATAAATAATCCTCGCCATCCAAGAAAATCCTGAGTCGCAACTAAAACCGGTGTTAGAAATGCCAATCCGATATACTGTCCGGATGTATATACTGCAATTGCGGAAGCTCGTTCATTCTCTGGAAACCAACTTGTTACGATCTTATTGTTCGCCGGAAAGGAAGGTGCTTCAAAAATGCCAATGGTTGCCCGATAACCGATCAAACTGATAAAGGAATTGGCGATGCCCTGTAATAAAGTCGCCAAGGACCAGAAAAAAAACATAACGGTGTAAAGTATTCTCGTGCTTACCTTGTCAACAAAAATCCCTCCTGGTATTTGTAAGGAAGCATAAGTCCAGGCGAAAGCTGAAAATATAAGACCCATTTGTACACTACTCAATTCCAACTCCTCGCTTAAAGCTGCAGCGGCGATAGAGATGTTACTCCTATCCATATAGTTGATCACAACACTTATGAATACAAGGATTAAAATGTTAAAGCGTTTGCTTGTGCGCTTTGGATCTAACTGAGGGTCCATTCTTTGTTTCGAATAACAGCGTCGAGAATTTCAGTAAGTTTCATTTGCAGAAACTATAATCCGTTGCCAATGGCCACTATTACAATTCCAATAATCATACAAAACAAACCCGTATATAAGTAAGCTTTTGCTTTGAATGAGGCATTGACCCATTCTTTGGTTACAACGCCACTTACAATGGCCGTAGCAACACAGGACGTGTTAAATATGGCATATCCAACTGTGTTACCCAAACTCCCCAATTTAAATGCCGCAAATGCAAATAGTGCCGATGCAGCATAATGGAATACTGCCATTATTAATATCAGAATTAGGTTTTTACCAAAAGCAGGAGTCTTGAAATTAGCCCATGCTTTCTTTTGTGTCAGCTGCCAGCAGAAATAAGCAGTCATTACAATTCCGCCGCTAATGAATATGGGAAACATCACCACAACCGCTGTCACCCATTCAGCATTACCCGACTGCTGACTTGCTTCATGCAAGATTGGTCGTCCAACTGCGTTGGCATAACTAAATCCGGTGGCAAGTAAGCCGCCAATAATGGCAATTAGAATGCCTGTTCCCACTGATCGATTGCCCTCCGTTTCAATAGCTTTTGGTGAACCGATTTCATCCATTTCTCTCGTTAAGCCGGCTTTTCCATTGGCCAAAACACCAACCAATACAACTATTATTCCTGCCATAATGGTAATGAAAGCTTCCGTCTCTGGTAACCCATCAACTATAAAAGGCAAAAGTGATCCAATGAGAATTACCGTTCCTATGAAAAGTGAGAATCCCAGTGACAGCCCAATATGGTTAATGGCCTTTCCCCACATCATCACACCGATCCCCCAGAGGAAACTGGCACCAGCCATTTTAAATAAGACACTCGAAGGAACAGAGGCAAAGACATAGCCGAAACCGTTGATCAAGGTTAGCGAAGCAATTATGGGTACGACGAACATGGTCATCATGAAAAACAAACCCCAGGTGTTTTCAAATTTGAATTCTTCAGTGAACTTTTCCGGAAGGGCATAAAGACCCAGCATTAATCCGGCTAATATTGCCCAAACTACTCCTTCAATCATCATGGTTTTGTCTTTTTAGTGAGCCCTATAGTTTAGTCATTAATCTTATGGGGTTTCAGTTTATCCCAATCAAACTCAACTCCAATACCTGGTGAATCCGGGGCAATTGCCCTGAAGTTTTCAACCACCAGAGGTCGTTTTGTATATTGATCAATTGGAAAGCTATGAACTTCAATCCATCCAGTATTTGCCTGTGAAGAGACTAAACTCACATGAAGTTCATGCATCCCATGTGAACAAACTGGTAGTTTATATTTATTTGACAATTCCGCCACTTTTAACCAGCCAGATATACCCCCACAATTGGAAGCATCCGGCTGAATAAAGGAAAGTTTCGATTGTTCAAAAGCATATTCAAACTCATGAATTGTATGCAGATTCTCTCCCATGGCCAATGACATTCCTGTTGCATTGGCTATCTCAGCATAGCCCAAATAATTATCAGGTATAATAGGCTCCTCGAACCAATAAATATTATACTGTTCAAAATCCCTAATTGCCTTGATCGCCTGTTCCACGCTCATCGAATAGTTGGCATCAACCATAAAAGTGATATCATCACCAATAAGCTCTCGTACAGCCTTGATTCTATCAATGTCTTCAATTAGCCTTTCCCGACCAATCTTTATTTTAATCCCGTTAAAACCGCTATCCAGATACCTTTGAATATTCTTCAATAACTTATCAGTACTAAATTGTAGATCAATCCCACCGCAATAAGCTTTACAGGAGTTTTTTGTCCCTCCAGCCATTTTCCATAATGGTTGACCTTCCTTTTTGCACTTAATATCCCACAAAGCAATGTCAATCGTGGAAACAGCAAACGACGCTACACCTCCCCGGCCTACATAGTGGAGGTGCCATTCCATGAAGTCGTAAATCGCGGCTACGTCAGTTCCATCCTTACCAACCAACGAAGGAGCTAAATCATGTTCTACCATCGCTTTAATGGCATGCCCTCCCTTGCCCCCGGTGTAGGTGTATCCACTCCCTTCGGTTCCATCTTCAAGAGTGATCGTAGCCGTTACCAATTCGAAATGGGTGTGGTCACCATGTTTCGCATCGTTTAAAACCTCAGCCAATGGGACCTTGAAGAGTTGAACCTTAATATTTTCTATTTTGTTGATCATTGGCTCAATTGAAATGATACAAGCTGCTGAATGGCTTACCCAATCCTATAACTAATCCTTAAATTTTATGTAAAATGTTTTCTTTTCTAGGTACTGGTCAAAACCATATTTGCCATCTTCACCCCCTGAACCGCTCAGTTTATATCCATTATGAAATCCCTGGTGCTGCTCTCCATGACCTCGGTTGACATAAATCTCACCAAACTCCAATTCATTAATTAGTCTCATTATTCTATTCATGTCATTGGTAAAAACCATGGCCGCCAATCCATATTCACTGTCATTGGCAAACCCTATCACCTGATTAAAAGATTTGAACTTGATTACCGGCAATACTGGTCCGAAAATCTCCTCGTGGACGATCTTCATATCCTGTGTTACATCGCCTAAAATTGTGGGCTCAAACCAATGACCTTTTTCAAATTCAGGCCCACCAGGTCGACCTCCACCACAAAGTATTGTGGCACCTTCTTCCACGCTTTCAGCTACCAACTTTTCAAGATGTTCCACCCCGGCTCTATTGAATTTAGGTCCAACATCGGTTTCAGGATCCATAGGATCACCAACTTTTAGCAACTTCACTTTCTCCATAAATTTTTCCATGAAAACATCATAGATATCTTCATGCACATACATCCTTTCATTGCAGGTACAAACCTGTCCGCAATTATCAAATCTGGTGTGCAACGCCCCCTGAACTGCAGTATCAATGTCAGCATCTTCGAAAATGATGCAAGGAGCTTTCCCTCCCAACTCCAATTGAACGTGAGTAAGGTTTTTGGCCGCAGATTTAAAAATGGCCTGTCCAGTTGGTGTGCTTCCCGTCATGGTAACCATCTTTGTAATTGGGTGCTCGACTAAAGTCTGGCCTACTTCTACACCACCAGTCACCATATTCAAAACACCATTCGGAATTCCAGCTTTTTTGGCCAAATCGCATATCTCAAGGGTTGTTAATGGCGCTTCAGGGGTTGGTTTTAAAACGACCGTATTTCCTGCTACCAAAGCTGGTCCTATTTTACGTCCAGCAAGAGCCAGCGGAAAGTTCCACGCAGTAATAGCCACAACAACTCCTCTTGAGATTTTTTGAATCCAAATCTGCTCACCGGGATTGTCTGAAGGAACAATGTCTCCTTCTATTTGTCGTGCCCAATCACAAGCATATTCTATGAATGTTGCAGTCACTTCCACTTCACCCTGGGCTAAGGAAAATATCTTCCCTTGTTCTCTGACCAAAAGTTGAGCCAGGCGATCCTTGTTGGCCCTGATTTCGGTCGCAAAAGCTCGCATCAGCTCGGCTCTGGCTCTGGCAGGCATTTTTTTCCATGATTTATGCGCTTTCTCAGCAGCATTCAGGGCCCTTTCTGCATCGGAAGCATCCCCAATCGGAACAGTTCCTACCACTTCTTCATTCGAGGGATTGTAAATATTCTCACTCTTTCCGGTCTTCGAATTGACCCACTCTCCGTTTATGAAGAGTTTATAGTCTTTGATTTCTGACATAATTATCTTCTAAAGTGATTTCCTGCTTACCTGCCCATCCAGCCTCCGTCTACAAGCAAGATACTTCCTTGCATATATGAAGCTGCTTCAGAGCATAAGAATACTGCCGGCCCGGCAAAATCTTCTGCTTTTCCCCAACGTCCGGCTGGAATTCGGGAAAGAATAGCTTCAGATCGAACCGGGTCGTTACGCAAAGCTTCGGTATTATCTGTACTGATATATCCGGGTGCTATTGCATTTACATTGACGCCTTTACTTGCCCATTCATTGGCGAATGCCATGGTCATTTGGCCGATGGCGCCTTTGCTGGCAGCATAACCGGGTACTGTAATTCCACCCTGGAAAGTAAGCAATGACGCAGTAAAAACAATCTTTCCGCCACCTCTGGCTACCATTTCCTTACCAATTTCACGGGTGAGTATGAACTGTGCATTCTGGTTTACTTCGATCACCTGATCCCACATATCATCAGGGTGTTCAGCAACAGGAGTTCTTAAGATCATCCCTGCATTGTTTATCAGGATATCAATTATAGGAAAATCGGTTTTCACTTCATTAATGAAGGCATAAAGCGCTTTTCTATCTGCGAAGTCACAAGTGTAACCTTTGAATTCTCTCCCCAATGCAGTTACTTCCTTTTCAACCTCACTTCCATTCTTTTCCAAAGTAGCACTAACACCTATGATATCTGCTCCTGCTTCTGCCAGCCCAATTGCCATTGCCTTGCCTATTCCTCTTTTAGCACCAGTTACCAAAGCAATCTTTCCTTCTAATTTGAATTTATCTATTACACTCATTGGTATTATAGTTTGCAGTTTCGGTTTATTTATTCTTGACAATTAATAAGGTATTTCATCCCGGCTGGATTGTTGTCGATCTCTTCGAATACTTCCTGAATATGATCCAGATCCCTAATCTGAGTTGTGAGCGTATCAAATGGAATTCTTCCCGAGGCCGCTATTCGAATCGCTTCTTCATAATCATCTTCCTGATAAAGCCTTGCTCCTAAAAGTTCGATTTCTGACCAGAAAAACTTGAAAAGATCTACTTCTCTCGGTCCTCCACCGTGAATAGCAACCATGACGATGCGCCCTCTGACGTTGACTACCGTAGTCATTGCACTTACACCGGCAGTCGATCCTGAAACCTCAAAGACACAATCCATCATTGACTCATTTGTAAATTGAGAAACTCTCTCAACCAAATTCTCTTTTATGGGGTTTACAACAGCAAATCCAAAGCCTGAGAGCATTTCGAGACGCGATTCATTCACCTCGGAAATCATCACATTCGCCTTTTTCTCTTTCAAAACAAATGCAATGAGAGTTCCGATTGGGCCGCCACCAATAACCAGACAGTTTTCTCTCGCTTTTACCCTGCCAATTTTTACATCATGGCATGCCACAGAAAGGGGTTCAATGAATGCTCCATTTTGAAGTGAAAGGCCTTCCGGTAACACGTGTAATGTATATGCGGGAACAGTCCAGCTATTTTGAAACGCCCCCTGAGAATCAATTCCAATGAACTTTAGGTTTTTACCAACATGGGCAAAACCCTTATCAAATGGATGTTGTTCACCGAATTTCAAAGGTCGTACAGCTACCCTATCTCCAACTTTGACATTCTCCACTCCTTCTCCCACATCTCCAACCACAGCCGATGCTTCATGACCGACTATTTGGGGAGGACCTATTCTTTGATCCATAACGCCATGATAGATGTGAACATCTGTACCGCACACACCGCAGTAGGCTACATCCAATCTTACCTCTCCTTTTGCAGGTTGAATTTTCTGTCCTTCTCCAATCGTAAATCTTCCTTTTTCTTTATAAAATGCTGCTTTCATTTCCTTCTATTTATAATTTTTCCTTTTCGATCCATTATGGATTCATTGCAGGACCTCTTCCTTCAAACCTCCTGATATACTGCTCATCATAAGAGACATACTTATGAGTGAGTCCCCATTTCAATGCCTCCAATGGTCCCTTTTCATTATCTACAGACTGATCCAAACCAGCCGCAGGAGGTCCATATTTGATAAAAGATTTAATTTCAAAATTGATACCGTCCGATGACCATTGAATGGTATTTCTTTCAGGACCATCAGTGATAATCAAAGCCGCTATTCCTCCATCGTATGGCCAAACACAAAGCTCATGGCCACTATTGGTAATGGGGTTGTATTCAGATTTGATATAAGGCCCTTCCAATTTATCAGCAATTGCCACACCCCATTTAATCTCTCTTCCCCCCAAAGTATTGCGCTCACCCATGCGCTCCCCTTTGTAATAGAGGTAGTACTTATTGCGATAATACAGCAACGTAGGATCATGGACTTTATGACTATCAAATGATCCCTGTTTATTTACAATACGACGATTATCTTCTTCTCCCCTCCATTCGCCATCATCGGAGGGAGATAAAATGGGAGCATCAAGTT
Organism: Bacteroidota bacterium; assembly: GCA_027592755.1. Taxonomy (GTDB): domain Bacteria; phylum Bacteroidota; class Bacteroidia; order Cytophagales; family Cyclobacteriaceae; genus JAJCYL01. Next base: position 25,400 of record JAQCLE010000015.1, read on the forward strand.
TAACAAATGGTCCATTGGGAGAATCTGCGATGGCCATCCCCACCTGGTTTTTTACCCGATTAACGTAGGGAGCTTTCACCGTTTGATAAACCAAAACATACTTTCCTTCCCGAGTAAATATCTGAGGTGTAAAAACGGACCTGTCATCATAAGCACCGGCAGGACCTCTGCCTACTGCAATACCCTCCTCCTTCCATGTCCATCCTTCTTGTGATGTTGCATACCAAACTTCTGTTTTATCCCAAGGGAAAACTTTCTTTTCAGGATCACCGGTCCCAAATCCATAGGTTTTACCTGAAGCTTTTGAATAATAGACATAGTAAATACCATTCACTGATATAACATCACTGGGATCTCTCCGGACTACACCGGGTTCATAGGCAAAATCCCCTTTGAGGTCGGATTCTTCAAAGCTTATAAACCATTCGGGGCCCTGGTAGTAATTCCTTTCCAATGCACGCTTTGAAGCCAGACTTAACTTGTCTTTGTTCATGATTGCGTTGAGTTCATATATTGAATCAGGATAAGTCTGGAGCGATTCTTCTCCGGTTTTTTGAGGAGTAGTCTGCTGATCACAGGAGACCATGCCCACTGTAACTAAGAAAATAATGCCATGAAATCTTTTCATTTGAAGTGGTTTATTGGTTTATATGAACATTCAGGTGTTTATCAATATGTTGCTTAGACATTAATCCATAAACAAACGAGGCAAAAACAACGAAATTTCGGGAAAAAGTGTAACAAGAAACAAAATTCCCAAACTAACCAGTAAAAAGGGCCAACTCGCCTTACTCACTTCTCCGATTGAAACTTTCCCTATACTGGAGGCAACAAAGAGACATACTCCAACTGGAGGAGTTGTTAGTCCAATGATCAGATTCAATACAGCGATCACTGCAAAATGTACGGGATCAATTTCAACAGCAATCGCAATTTTCATAAGTATTGGAAACAGTATCAGCATCGCCGCAATCGTCTCCATAAATGTTCCGACAATGATCAACAGCAAATTAATCAACAGCAATACAACATATCTGTTTCTGGAAAAATCCAATATCTCGGCGGAAATCAGCTGGGGTAACTGTTCAGTAATTAAAATATATCCAAAAAGATTAGCAAAGCCAACGAGTACCATCAGCGATGCCGAGGTCTTCATAGACTCTAAAACAGCAATTTGGATGTTCTTAGAATTAAGCTTCTTGTAAACAAAAATACCAATAATAAGGGCATAAAGAACGGCAATAATTGAAGCTTCGGTCGGAGTAAAAATACCTCCAATTATGCCAAAAAGTATAATAAAGGTCATCAATAACGACCAAAAAGTGTCAATAAATCCCTGCCCAACCTGCTTGAGACTACTACGTGAATGCTTGGGATATTTTCTTTTTGATGAAATGAAATAAGTAAGGGTCATTAACCCTGCTCCAAGTAAAAAACCAGGAATTGCTCCAGCAAGAAACAACCGTCCTACAGAGAGACCTGTAAGCGTTGCAGCAATAATCATTGGAACACTTGGAGGTATTATCGGTCCCACAGTCGATGAGGATGCGGTAACAGCACAAGAAAATCCCGCTCCATAACCTTCTTTTTTCATAGCAGGGATCATGATGGATCCAATACTTGCCGTATCAGAAACTGCTGTTCCGGATATTCCAGCAAACAACATACTGGCACCAACATTGGCCAGAGCCAATCCACCTCTGATATGTCCAAACAAATGGTTGCAGAATGCTATAATTTTTTCTGTTAACCCTCCGGCATTCATCAAATTGCCGGCAAGTATGAAACCTGGAATACTCAGTAAGACAAAAACATCTATTCCCGAGTACATCTTCATCGGCAAGATTAGCAGCGGTATTCCCTTAACCAGAAGGTATACCAGGCATGCTAAACCAAGGGAGAATGCTATGGGGAAGCGAAGGAAAAGACTAATTACGAAAACTAAGATCAGAATGGCAGTCATCAGTATTTCTTCAGCTTTTTCATTACGTCAAAAAATGCGAATGAAACAATTGATAAAGCCATTACCAGCACACTGGCAAAAGCAATTGACATCGTTAATTGGAGACTTGGAGATTTCTCCGGAATCCCAAGCACAACAAACTCAATGGAATAAATTGCCATAATCAAGAACATTACAAAAACTGTAATTGATATGCTCAAATCCAAAATCCTTTTGTGATTTTCTTTCAATTTATTATACACTAAATCCAGGTGGACGTAATAGTTTCCGATCATGGCCAGCCCGGCAGCAAAACCCATGGCATATATGAAGAAGAAACGAGCAGCCTCCTCAGTCCATGAAGGAGCGCTTTCCATAAGGAATCTGGCATAAATCTGAATAAGAGTTGATCCAATGAACCCACCAGTACTTACCAATGTGCCTATTTTCAATATTTTTGATATTATCCTCTTTGCGCTTTTCATTTCATCATTTGCAAGTGTCAATACTTGACTTTATAATTGAACAACAGCTCGTTATTCCTATAGCTTTCACTTTAATTCTTACCAATTTTATACCCCATGATTACCCGAAGCACATAGTCGTCGCAGGTAACATATAATACAGTCTCATCCTCATTCAATGTACAGTTCGATGTTCTTTTATCTGTCTTAATCGTACCCAAATGTTTGCCTTCGGGCGAAAAGACCAGGACTCCATCTGGCCCCGTTGCAAATAGGATCCCTTCGCTGTTTATCGTCATCCCGTCAGGGGCCTGCTTACTAATACTCTTTTCCATTAGGGATGTACCATCGAAGAGGACTCGTTCATTGGCCACTTTTCCATCGACAGATAGATCAAAGGCCATCCATCTTGGTGGAGTGGAATTGGCAACATACAATGTTTTGTTGTCAGGGGACAGCGCAATGCCATTTGGGGTATTGAGTGATTTTGTCAAAAGATCCATTTTCCCATTAGCGGTTAATCGATAGACACCACGAAAACCCAATGTGGTATCTGACACCGAAGCTATATTTCTTCCGAATTGCGGATCGGTAAAATAAATGTTTCCAGCCTTATCGACGGTAAGATCATTGGGGCCATTGAGTCGTTTACCTTCAAACTGGTAAGCAAGTGTTTGAAAGGTCGGTATTGGTGAGGCATATCCTGATAGTAACCGTGCAACTTCCCGATCTCCTATCCTGCATAGAAGGAGTTTCCCATTATTATCAAGGGTCAGACCATTGCTGCCACGACTTAATCGCTCATCTGTTCCAGAATAGCCACTGTACCTAAGAAATGGGGCTACGCCTTTTCCGTCCTCCCATTTATAAATCATATTTCTCGGTATATCAGAATAAAGCAACATTTGCTTTTCCGGAATCCAGACCGGCCCTTCAGTCCATTGGTGGCCTTCAGCAATTACCTCGATCTTGGTGTAGGGCGGAACTATCTTGTCAAAATCTGAATGATAACTCTCAAGGTATCCAATGGTACCGTACCTCCGAAGTGAATCCAGTATCCGGGCATAGCGGTCTTTTAGTTCAGACAACTCGCCGGGTTTAACTTTCAATGGGTTTTCCTCCAGTTTGTCATTCTCAACATCAAAAAATCTTCCATCGTCATACAATTTGTATCTCGTGCCTTTCACAAATACGCTTTTTGGGAAATTTTCTTTATCCCATCCCGGTCGGGAGTCATGATCAATATAAACCCAATCCTTCATGACATTCTTATTGCCATCTAACACTTTCATAAAACTCTGTCCGTCAGTATAAAAGTCCGAGGGCATTGTCCTACCAATTGCTTCAAAAATGGTTGGGATAAAATCACTTGGTGAAATCATCTCTTGGGTGACCAAACCACTTTGGATTTTACCCTTCCAGTTCACAATTAATGGTATTCTTGTTCCTGCATCATTGGTTAATCCTTTACCACCCCAAACAGTCTTGTCTCCCATTTTAGAAGACAATGACAGATGGGTACCATTGTCACTATAAAAAATTACGAGGGTATTCTCAGCAAGATTATTCTTTTCAAGATGATCTAAAATTTTACCAACCAGTTTATCAGCATACTCCACCATGTCGCCAAAGAATTTATTGTCCTGTTTGTGCCGCAGCGTCAAGTCATTCCACTCTTCACTATCTGGTGTTGGTAAAAAAGGAGGATGTGTTAGCGCCATTGGATAATAGATAAAAAAAGGCTCTCGTCTGTTTCTATTGACAAAATCAAGCAGGTAGTCTGTATAAATATCAGGACCATATTTTCCAGCCGTATTGTACAGGAAATTGCCGTTTTGATAAATTAGCGGATCAGCATATCGTGAACCTTTGTCTTCGGTGTGATCCGTATGCCACATACTGTATTCATCAAAGCCTGAATCCTCCACCCGCATTCCAGAACCCCGTCGTAATTCTCCACCTGGGAATCCTGGAGGATCATAACTCTGCAATTGCCACTTGCCTACCATGCAGGTCACATAACCCTCCTCCTGCATTAAATGTCCAAATGTTTTTTCCTTTGGATCAAGTATCCCAAATGCTCTCCAGTTCCTGAAATTGTATTTGCCAGTCATGAGGCTCACTCGCGTGGGCGTACATAACGGATAAGCATAGGCGTGTTCGAAACGTATGCCATTTTCTGCCATTTTATCTAAAACCGGAGTCTTGTATGAAGTACCACCATAGCAGCCAACAGCTTCAGACCCCAGGTCGTCAGCCATGATCAAGATTACATTTGGAGGGCTGCCTTTTCTTTCAGTTTGGGAGAAAAGTTGCCCAAATGACGCATGAAGAAATGTCAGAAATAAGAGATATCGCAAATGGTTAGTAGAAGTGAGATAATTCATTATTTGGTAAGAATTGGTTTTTATAATACTGCTAATTAACAAAAGAATAGAAACAAGACACTATTTGCAAAATCATTGGTCTCATAAATCATTGATGCATTAGGCCGAAATGAAAAAATTAACCTGATTTGTTAACTGAATTGAAATTGCATGGCAAGACTGATTCTCCTAATGACTTTACTGGCAATTACCGGTTGTGAGAATTCTACTCCAATAAATCATGTAAAAAGTGAATCCAAAGCTACAGAAATCGAGCCCGACCGAGCGACAAAAGAGATGATTGTAAAGGTTCGACAAGCTGTTTCAACCATTGACGTAGCGACTGTTCCATATATACTAAATAGAAAAAAGGCTGACTTACTTATCAAAGAATACAAACTGCTTCAGGTTTTCAGCGAACCACTTTTTCGTTTAGTTATGGTCTGGAGTTAATGAAGAGTGGAAGAACCGAAGAAGCGATCACCATGCTCAACCAAGTAATGAAGGAAACAAATGCTCTAGAAGCTATTGATATTGATTTTATTGTTGGCAATCTTGGTTTAAACTACAAGTTTAAAGCGTCAACAGATAAGCCATTCATGGTTTATGCAAATGACTTCGATACCAATGGAACCAACGATGTATTCCTTGCCAAGTATTATAAAGACAACATTGTGCCGATCAGAGGTAAAGAATGCTCAACTGAGCAATTACCTGGTCTTCAAAGCAAATTCAAAACTTACAATGACTTTGCATATGCAGATATAAATCAGATCATAGGACGAAATATTACGGATGCACTTAAATACGAAGCTCATATTTTTGAGACCATCTTATTGAAAAATGATAACGGTAATCTGTCAGTTGAACCACTTCCAATTGAAGCTCAATTTTCTACAGTAAATGGAATTATCGTACATGATTTTGATGCTGATGGTTTGAATGATATTTTGTTAGCGGGTAACAAATTTGATGTTGAAATTGAAACTACTCCTGCCGATGCTTCTCCGGGGTATTTGTTCTCAGGTCAAACTGACAGCCACTTTGAAGCAGTAAATCCATGGGAAAGTGGCTTTTCCGTCCCCGAAAATGTTAAGGACATTCAACTCATCAAAATGAAATCAAATTCCAATGTTGGCGTGCTAGTGGCGGTTAATAACGGAAAACTATAGTATTTTGCCTCCATAACTGTGCAATAACTAAATGAAAAGGAAATTACTATCAATTTTATATGCTATTGGACCCGGGATATTTTGTATCGGATACACTGTAGGTACCGGCAGCGTAACATCCATGGCCAAAGCCGGAAGCGCCTATGGATCACAACTACTCTGGGTATTGGCGATTAGCTGCCTTTTCTCGTGGGCGCTGATGGAGGCCTACGGCCGGTATGCCGTAGTTACTGGTCGTACAGCGATCAATAGCTTTAAAACCGAATTCAAATACGGAAAACTTATGGCCATCCTGGTGGTTGTTGGTGTGGTACTCGGGCAGATGAACTCACTTTCGGGTATTGTCGGACTTACTTCCAATGCCATTTATGAGATCATTCGATTGTTTATTCCTTCACTCAACCCGGAAAATTACTGGATGATATTAGGAATTGCCGTAGCGATGCTCATTATTCTGTATGGTTTATTGATAACCGGTAGTATCTCGTTCTTCGAAAAAATACTCGTATTTTTTGTGACCATCATGGGGATTTCCTTCCTGGTATCCATGTTCATGGTAATGCCATCAGCCGCTGCAATTGCTGCGGGGTTTATTCCTTCAATACCCCAAACCGAAGGAGGCACATTGCTTGTGGCCGCTTTTGTGGGCACTACAATGGCCGGACCAACATTCATTGTCAGACCATTACTGATGAAGGGGAAGAATTGGGGAATGGATAATATAAAAGATCAATCGAGGGATTCCCTGGTATCAGCTACCTTACTTTTTGTTATCAGTGGATCGGTTATGATCACATCAATGGGAGCACTTTATTACAATGGGCTTACGATCGAAAGGGTAATTGATATGGTACAAACTCTGGAGCCGGTAGCTGGAAAATTTGCTGTAGCGCTATTCATGGTTGGAGCGCTGAGTGCTGGTATATCATCAGTATTCCCCATTTTGATGGTGGCTCCCTTGCTCATCGCTGACTACAAAGACGGATCGCTTGATACCTCTTCTCAACTTTTCAAAATACTAACCGCTGTTGCCTGCGTTATCGGGCTTTCAATCCCAATCATGGGAGCGAATCCAATTGTTGCTCAAATAGCATCCCAGGTTGCCAATGTTTTCATTCTCCCATTAATCATATTTGGTATAATATACCTGATCAATAGCAAGCAAAGAATGGGAGACCATCGAGCAGGTATGGGATTAAACATTATATTAGCCATGGCTCTGATATTTGCCTGCATTATTTCCTGGGTAGGATTTAACGCGTTACTTCAATTCATCTAAATAAGTAAATGACTTTGCATTAATATTCATTAATAAACTATGACAATTAAACCATGATTAACGAAAAAAACACAACCTCAAGGAGGCGATTCTTCAAAAATTCCTTAGCTACTGCTGTAGCGGGTACAGCTGGTCTCTATGGCCTTAAAGGTGCAGTTCCGGTCAAACCATTCGATAGCCCAATCAATCCAAATGACAAGATAAAGGTCACCAAACTTGAGACTTTTGTATTGAAAAATTCCTGGGTCTTCGTAAAGATTTCTACCGATGCTGGTATCACCGGATGGGGCGAGATGCTAAAAGATGACGCCAAAGCCTGCGCAGCTGGGGCAATGGAAGTTGGTGACTACCTTATTGGAGAAGATCCCCGCCCGGTGGTGAAACATTGGCAAGCGATCCACCGTGGTGCATTCTATCGTGGTGGACCAATAAAAACTGCTATCTCTTCCGGAATCGACCAGGCCTTATGGGACATTGCAGGTAAGTGCTATGGCGTGCCTGTTTATAAACTTTTCGGCGGTCCCACGCGTGACAAAGCGTTTGTCTATGGTACTCCTGATGCAAAAACAGGTGTCAAAGCAATGAAGGTGGGTCCCCAAGCCTCTCGCCAGGCTTTCAAATATACTGAGGGTTCGAAATTTGTTGGTGAAGTAGTGGAGCGTTTTGCGGCGTTGAAGGCACAGTATCCAGGTGTTGATATCGGCATAGACTTTCATGGTGCTGTTCAACCTACAACCGCTAGTCTCCTCATAAAAGCACTTGAACCACATGATCCCTGGTTCTATGAAGAAATTGTACAGGCATTGAACGTGGATGTGATGGCCGATCTTGCTAAGAAAACACATATTCCTTTAGCTACGGGAGAGCGTATTTTCACCAAGTGGGGTTTCAGGGAAATTCTCGAAAAAGGAGCCGCAATGATACTTCAACCTGATGTTAATTATGCAGGTGGTATTACCGAATTGAAAATTATTGCCGGAATGGCGGAAGCTTATTATGCGCCTATAGCTCCCCATAATCCTAACGGACCATGTTCCCTGGCAGCAAGCTTACAAATCGCAGCATGCGTTCCAAATTTTATGGTTCAGGAACGTGGTGATCGGGAACACGAGCTTCTTGCCGAACCTTTGCCACCTGTAAGAGACGGATATCGCCCTATTCCAACTGGACCAGGACTTGGTATTACCATCGATGAAAATAAGCTCATGGATGAGGTCGGAGAACCTATGGAATACGGACCCCGATATGATCCGGATGATAACTCCGTTGTTGACTGGTAATTCTTCTTTCGGGTAGTGTTGTCTTTTGATCATTCAAAAGACAACACCTCCTAAATTATCCATAACATGGCTGATTTTTTCTTTGATTTAAAGGACAAAATATCCGGTGAGGTACTTCAGGATGAATATACACTTGGTATGTATTCAACCGATGCCAGTATCTATCAGATAAAGCCAAGGGCGGTTGTATTTCCTAAAAATGAGGAAGATGTAAAAGCAGCGATTCAGGTAGCTAGGGAAAATGGAATCACCATCCTACCACGAGGTGCTGGCACAAGCCTGGCCGGACAAACGGTAGGGCGTTCTATTGTACTTGATTTTTCCAAGTATATGAATCAGGTCCTGGAGGTGAACGAAAAAAAAAGATGGGTGCGGGTTCAACCAGGCATGCCAAGAGACGACCTGAATGCGGTTTTAGCGCAATATGGTTTACACTTTGCTCCCGATCCGGCTACCAGCAGCCGTGCCAATGTTGGAGGTATGGTGGGCAACAATTCCTCAGGTACCAAAAGTATCATCTACGGAAAAACGGTCGATCACATACTGGAGGTAAAAGCGTTATTGGCTGATGGAACCATCATTCATCTTAACGAAAAGTCACCATCTGAAATGGACAAGATCATCGCCAGCAATGATCGGGAAGGAGAAATCTATAAGACATTCAAGGAAATAGTCGATGACAATAAAGAGGAAATAAGAGCGCGTTACCCGAAAGTCATGAGGCGGGTAGGTGGATACAATCTTGATGAATTTATCGGCGTTGATAGTTGGAATTTAAGCAAAATTGTATGTGGCAGTGAGGGGACACTGGCAGTTTCACTTGAATTGAAACTAAATCTTGAGCCCTTGCCGAAGCACAAATCGGTTTGTGTAGTGCATTATGCTAAACTGTTGGAGGCAATACAGGCGGTTGAAACCATGTTGCAATTTAATCCATCGGCCGTTGAGATTCTCGATCACGTAGTCATCGGCCTGAGCCGTGAAAATCTCATAACCAAACGGCATTGCCATTTTATTGAGGGGAATCCCGCAGCCATTCTAATTGTTGAATTCTACGGTGATACCCAGCAGGATGTGATGCAAAGGGCAGAGGCCATGATTGCTGATCAGAAAGCTCATAATTTCGGATATACCTATCCCCTGTTTCCGGAAGGATCTGATTATGAAGATGTATGGGTGGTACGTAAAAAAGGTTTGGGCCTTATGTTGGGCTTGAAAGGTGATAAGAAACCGCTACCCTTTATTGAGGATGCCGGAATACCCTCGCAGCATCTCCCGGAGTATATTGATAGAGTTCTGAAGATTTGTAAAAAACATGGAACTGAAGTCGCCATGTATGCCCACGCAAGCGTTGGTGTGATACATGTGAGGCCAATTCTTGACTTGAGGCAGGCCGAAGATATTGAACGATTAAAGAATATCTCTGAAGAAACTTTCCAATTGGTGATGGAATACGGAGGGTCATGGTGTGGTGAACATGGCGATGGCCTGGTGAGAAGTGCTTTTAACAAGCGATTTTTCGGAGACCAGATTTACAATGCCCTTCTCGATGTTAAAAAACTTTTTGATCCGGAAAACTTAATGAATCCCGGAAAAATTCTGGAGGCACAAACGATTGAACATAACCTTCGATATGGTGTCGATTACAAGGACCAGGAAATAAATCCGGAATTTAAATACAGAGTGGAAGAAGGATTTGAAGCATCCGTACACATGTGTTCAGGAGTTGGTGAGTGCCGAAAGATGCTAGGTGGAACCATGTGCCCTAGCTTCAAAGCTACCCGTGAAGAAGAACATTCTACGCGAGGTCGGGCAAATGCCCTGCGTATGGCCATGTCCAATCAATTAGGAAAAGATGGACTCGCCAGTGAAAGACTTCACGAAGTGATGGATTTATGCCTATCCTGTAAAGCATGTAAGTCAGAGTGTCCAAGTAATGTGGACATGGCAAAAATGAAAAGCGACACGCTACAAATGTATTATGATAAACATGGTGTATCTTTTCGAGATAAGCTTATTCGGGATTCATCCAAAGCGGCAAAAAGTATAGCGGGGTGGAAAGCAGGAATCGTAAATACCATCCAACGAAGTGCTTTTTTCAAAACTTTGCTGGAAGCTACGGCCAAATTTGACAAGAGAAGAACACTGCCAGCGTTTGCCCCTGAGCCATTTTACAAGTGGTTTGAAAAAAATGTAAACGGTTCTAACAAAGGGGATAAAAAAGTGGTGCTTTTTGCAGATACGTACATCAATTTTCATGAACCTGAAGTTGGTATTTCGGCTTACGAATTATTGAGGTCATGTGGATATGAAGTCATTTTGGCGAATGTAGGTTGCTGCCAAAGGCCAAAGATTTCACATGGATTTTTGCGGGATGCAAAAAAAGAAGGCACTAAAACTGCTTTGGGATTGAAACCTTATTTGGATGAAGGGCTGAAAGTAGTCGTTTGTGAACCAAGTTGTGCCTCAGGGTTGAATGATGACTTACCGGATCTGATTGAAGACAAAGAACTGGCAGACCAACTGAAAGATAGTGTGATGATGATTGATGTATTTCTGGCTAATGAAGTTATTTCTGGGAACATCAATGTAGCATTTACATCAACTGTTGGTGATGTAGCAGTACATGGCCACTGCCATCAGAAAGCGCTCTATGGTACAAGTTCAATGAAAGCCATTTATGACAAGACCGCCAACAAGTCCGAGGAAATTCCTTCCGGTTGTTGCGGAATGGCTGGTTCATTTGGCTATGAAAAAGAACACTACGAATTGTCTAAGAAAATTGGGGAATCAGTTCTGTTTCCCGCAGTTGAAAAATATCGACACGATAAAACGATTGTAGCTTGTGGTTTCAGCTGTCGACATCAAATCGAACATTTTACGGGGGTGAAAGCAAAACATTGGGTACAAACTGTAAGGGCCAATGAAAAAGTATAGGGTCCGTAAATGACCTGTTTTATACTGTGTTAATCTTGTATAATTTATAAAAAGAAATGAACAACTCGATTCTTAATGTCGCCGGAGTAAAAGTTAAAGGAGAAATCAAACCTGGGTTTGAGGCCATCCTTACAAAAGACGCTCTCGAATTTTTGGCAGGTTTACAACGAAAGTTTAATGCTAAAAGAAAACAGCTCCTAGAAAACAGAGCAGCTCGTCAGAAAGATATTGACAAAGGTTTATTTCCGGATTTCCTTGAGGAAACTACCGCTATCAGAACAGGTGAATGGAAAGTAGGCTCAATTCCTGATGACCTTCAGGACAGACGCACTGAGATAACTGGTCCTGTTGATCGAAAAATGGTGATCAATGCGCTGAATTCCGGAGCTAAGGTATTTATGGCAGATTTCGAAGATGCAAACTCCCCCACCTGGGACAATTGCATTGATGGTCAAATCAACTTGAGGGATGCCATCAGAAGGCAAATCGACTTTACTGGTCCAAATGCAAAAGCGTATAAATTAAAGGATGAAACCGCGGTTTTGTTGGTGCGCCCCAGGGGTTGGCATTTAACGGAGAAACACGTCATGGTGGATGGTGAACAGATTTCTGCTTCCATTTTTGATTTCGGGCTTTATTTTTTTCACAATGCCAAAGAATTATTAAAAAGGGGATCAGGACCCTACTACTATATTCCCAAACTTGAAAACCATAAGGAAGCAAGATTGTGGAATGATGTATTCATAGAGGCACAAAATAAGCTTGGAGTCTCTCAGGGTTCAATTAAGGTAACCGTACTATTAGAAACTATTCTGGCAAGTTTTGAAATTGAAGAAATATTATATGAATTGAAGGATCATATAGTAGGAATGAATGCCGGTCGGTGGGATTACATTTTCAGTGCTATTAAAAAATTCAGAAATCATAAAGATTTCATATTTCCCGACAGGAATCAGGTGACAATGAATGTTCATTTTATGAAATCATACGCTGAGCTTTTGGTGAAAATTTGTCATAAAAGAGGTGCGCATGCAATCGGGGGTATGTCAGCATTTATTCCAGCTAAAGATGAGGCCGCTAATCAACTGGCTTTTGAGAAAGTAACATTTGATAAGAGTACAGAGGCAAGCCAGGGATATGACGGAACATGGGGGGCGCATCCTTTCCTGGTGCCTATCGCAATGGAGCAGTTTAATAGAGTGTTGGGCGATTACCCACACCAAAAGCATGTACTGAAGGAAGATTTGGAGGTAAATGGAAAAGATCTTATCACCACCCATATTGAAGGAGGAAAGATTTCAGAAGATGGATTGAGACTTAACATCAATGTGGGCCTCTTATACATAGAATCCTGGCTGCAAGGGATCGGTGCTGCAGCGCTCTACAACCTGATGGAAGATGCGGCAACTGCTGAAATATCAAGAGCGCAAGTTTGGCAGTGGCTTCATAACGACGGGGTAAAACTTGACGATGGAAGAGAAATTAATTGGAGACTTTACGAACAATTTTTCGAGGAGGAAAAGCAGAAAGCTGCAGTGCTTTTGGGCACGGAGAGAACTACTACTGGTAAACTTGAGATAGCAGCAAGGCTGTTTGATAAAATGGTCAGGGAAGAAGATTTTAAGGATTTTCTAACGTTGGATGCTTATGAGGAACTATAAAGATCGAGCAAACAATAATTTTACAGCATGATTCTGAGCATGTTGCTTTTAGCATATTGACAATCAGAAAACCATGAACATAACACCAATTAGTACAGTGAAATTGATGTTGAGTATTTTCCTGTATACACTTTCTCTATCTGTTTTTAGTCAATCATGGATTGACAAAGATGAAAATCAAAACTATACTGCAAGACATGAATATTCTTTTGTCCAGGCTGGAGATAAGTTTATCATGTTTGGTGGTCGCGAGTCTGCTCAAAGACTAGACATGTATGATTATACAAATGACTCATAGAGTATTGGAAGCAGACCGCCTAAAGAGTTTAATCATTTTCAAGCTACTTTATACAATGGTTTTGTCTGGGTAATCGGTTCATTTAAGACAAATAATTTCCCAAAAGAAATTCCAGAGGAAAATATATGGTTATATCATCCTCCTACCGATAAGTGGATCCAGGGACCGGAAATACCTGAAAATAGAAGGCGTGGCGGTGCAGGATTAGTGGTTTATCAGGACAAGTTCTACCTGGTTGGTGGTAACACAATAGGTCATGATGGAGGCTTTGTGAACTGGTTTGATGAGTATGACCCAAAAAATAACACCTGGACAGTACTCGAAAACGCTCCCCAAGCCCGGGATCATTTCCACGCAGCTATAATTGACAATACTCTTTATGCACCTGGTGGAAGACAATCCGGTGGTGAAAGCGGCGTTTTTGGCCCACTTCCAAGTATTGTGGACACCTATGATTTCGATACGAAAAAATGGGCAGAGCTTGAAAAACCCTTGCCAACACCAAGAGCCGCGCCAGGTATTATTGTCTTTAATAATGAACTTCTTGTTATGGGAGGTGAAGGTGAAGAGCCTGGCCCGGCTTACAAACTGGTAGAAGCTTATAATCCTACCACTGGAAATTGGTCTCGCAAGGCTGACATGAATTATGCCAGACATGGCACTCAAGCCATATTATCTGGTAATGGAATCTATGTGGCAGGTGGTTCGCCCAATCGCGGAGGGGGAAATCAATTAAATATGGAGGTTTATAACAAAGATGATCCTCAAGGTGAAGCAATCACGGCCTCCAAACTTGATACACCTTTAGGAATCTCAATTGAATCTGGAGCTACCAAAAAAATAGTAATCAATAACAGAGGAGGTAATACAAGTAGTTTCATTCGTTCCGCAGAAATTACAGGAAGTGAAAAAGATAACTTTCAGATCAATTCTGATGTGGATTTAACTTTAGTCGGTGCCAATGAACAATTTGAGATAGAAATCAAACATTTAGGTAAAAATGCATACGAAAGCGCTGTACTACGAATAGTTTACAACGAGGATATTGAAAAAGAGATCAAACTTTTTAGCGAATAATAAATTGATAGTTAAAAGAGACCAAATGTCTATTATGATAGCTACAGGGTCACTTTCAAAATATGAGCATCGGAAGTAACATACAGTACACTTTCGTCTTCATTCAAATCACAATTAGAAGGCATCATTATAGTCCTGATTGTTCCAAGATGCTTTCCTGAAGGCGTTAATACCAATACACCATCAGGACCGGTTGCAAAAATATTCCCATTTCTTGCGACGTCAAGTCCATCAGGGTTTTGGCGAACTTTTGCATTGGCTAATAGTTTAGTGGCATCAAAAAGTAGCCTCTCCTTGATTACTTCGCCATTATCGTTCAGGTCATAAGCCATCAATTTTGGATCGTCAGGATCTGAATTGGCGACATAGAGTGTTTTACCATTTGGTGACAATCCAATACCGTTGGGTCTTTTAAGCTTCTTTGAAATTATTGATAATTGCCCTTGTATACTCAACCGGTAAACACCCGAATAGTCAAGCTCTTTTGTAGGATCATTGTCCTGTAAATCCAGGCCATAAGGTGGGTCAGTGAAGTAGACATTACCCTTCTTATCGATAGTCAGGTCATTGGGACTGTTGAATTTAAACCCGCCCATCTCGTCAACAACGGCCGTGTAGTTGGGCTTTGGGTTTAAAACTGATGAATTCATCCTGCCCAATTGACGATCACCTTGCTGTGTTAACAAAAGTCTCCCTTCATTATCAAGTAAAAGGCCTCCAGCGCCGCCACTTTTTCTTGGTATGGATCCGGTATAACCAGAAGGTTGAAGGTAAATACTAGTTCCCTCCCCCTCTTTCCACTTGAAGATTTTATTCTCAGGCACGTCGCAAAACAGCAAAAATTGCCCTTCTGGTACCCACAGCGGTCCTTCTGTCCAGTTAAAACCATCAGAGATCAGTTCCACTTTAGCATTCGGGGACACGACGTTGTCCATTTGTGGATCAAGTCGTAATACATCGGTAGGATAAGTACCATCCTGAGCGTATGACTCAAACGAAATAAAGAAAATTACTGCAATACCGATCGAAATGCCTAGGCCTATGTTCTTTTGCTTTGAATTCATTTTAAGGTTTGATTTTGTTAATTAGTTTTTTACCGGATCCATTTTATGTCAAATTCAATCAACAAACTCCATAAACCCAAACCTGTTGGACTGGTGCACTGAGGAGTCATAAATTGGAAATATTGTAGAGGTAGACCTGCGATTACCTTCCAAATCATTGCGGTCCTGCCGAATTGCAAGAAAAGCCCATTGATTGCCCTTTTTAGCTGGCACAATAGAACCAAGCGAATTAAATGTAGAGAGTGGGATTGCCAATTCCATAGTCCAACCCCTATCTATATCCGTGTTGTTGTTTAAGGTCCCGTCGTATGTTACAGCAACTCGAAAATCAGGATTGAAGGCTTTAAGTATGTTGTCTTCACCCCCATAATAATTATTAAAATAGACGAAATCATTCGAGGCTTTATACAAATTAAGCTCGAAACCAAAATGAGTATCAAGGCTATCCGGTACGGGAATTAGAAAAATTTCTGCGCAATCATCAAAGTATGGTTGTCCATCCCGATTAGTTTCCCTGGCTGTAATGAATTTGTCTTCACATTGAAAAAACACATAGAGATTTTCCTCATCCCACGCCATCCTGAATGTAGTTCTTTGCTTATCAGTTGCTACATCCACTTTATAGAAATAATCCAAATCTCTTTTTTCAGTTTTACTCCAGACCACCTCATTCATTTCGCCATCTATATTCATATTTTCATTGACTTTAAGCACTCTAAAAATGGGCTGTTCTCCCAGGGACAACCTCTTTTCGGATTGTCCATAACCCATAATGGAAGACAAACAAAGTATGATTAATTGAAAAATAATTTTTTGACTGTTCATGATGACAAAATTCGATTTTAGGGATGCTAGTCTGATTTAATTAATTCCTGGGTTTAAATTCGTTCAGCCGCTCTGTTTTCCGGCGTACTTACATCGGGTCCTTCCCAAATTTATAACAGGCAATAGGTAAGTTAGTGAAGGTCAGTCAATGTTGAAAGCCTATATAAAAACTTATCAACCATCCTCAGAGGCCGTGGTGTACATGATTATTCCAATAATCAATAAGGCAGTTTAGTTAGAGAGTTTCCTAAAAAATCATAATTGCTTTGAGTTTCTTTACGTATGGATCAAAATTGAATTAATTGAATTGTAGGAATGGCACCGTTACTGAAATGAAGGATTTATTAGAGTAAGAATGGATAGAAGAAGTTTTTTAAGAAATGCGTCTCTTGCCGTCATTACGTCTCCGCTTAATTTACAGGCTTGTAATTCCGATGTTGAACTTCCAATAATTGATACTCATCAGCACCTTTGGGATCTCAATCGATTTCCCTTAACCTGGGTAAAATCTCCTCTTAATAAGAGTTTTTTGATGGAAGATTACATGCAGGCCATCGAGAAACAGAATGTTGTGAAAGCCATTTATATGGAGGTATCGGTGCCTCCTGAACTGCGTAGGGAAGAAGCAGCGTGGGCACTTTCATTGTGTGAAGATCCAGGTAATCCTACAGTTGCCTCAGTAATCCGTGCAGATCCAACAGATTCAGATTTTGAGCCATACATGAGATCATTTGAGGGAAATCGCTATCTGAAAGGAATCAGATACATTTTTAGTAATGAAAAAGAACATCTATTACCCCACGTGATTGAAAACATCAGGTTACTGGGAAAGATGGGACTCAGTGTTGATCTTAATCTATCAACTGAGAAGCTTCATCTCGGTGGCCAGTTGCTCGATAAATGTCCTGATACCCGGTTCATTCTCAATCACTGTGGTAATGCTGATCCGGCGGCTTTCTTTCCCCGTGAAAAAGAAATGCCAAGAAAACCAAAACATGACCGCGATAAATGGTTTAGAGATATGGAATTATTGGCTCAACGCACAAATATTGTTTGTAAGGTTTCAGGAATTGTTGATAATGTTTCAGACTATCCCTTAACCGCTGCCGACCTGGCCCCAATAGTGAATCATTGTTTAAATGTCTTTGGTCCCGACAGAGTGTTGTTTGCGGGTGATTGGCCGGTTTGCCTGGTGAATATGTCTTTGTACAGATGGATAGCAATGCTGAAGGAAGTTGTCTCCAATTGCTCCAATATTGATCAGCGTAAGTTATTCCATGACAATGCATATAAATTTTATGGACTAAATGATTAAGCTCAAGATTAATAAACCAGAAGAAATGTCTTGTTCAAAAGGTTATGTGGAATAATTACAATTGAAGGGTATTAATATCTATTCTAATAATATAAATGATGAACCAAAGCGGTACAGGCAATTGGCTTCAAAAGAAATTTTAACTAATATTCACTAGTGAATTTTTATTTGGACTATATCTAACAACATAAATCATGCATAAGCTAATTTGTATTCTATGCCTGGTCTTCCTCTCAATGGGAGTGACCATGGCTCAAAAAAATGCCACAGCAGTAGGGGAATTTATTATTGAACCACCAACGCTTCAAAATTTAGGGTTCGAATGGTATATCAATGGTGACGATAACCGTAATGCCACCGTAATGGTTGAGTATCGAATCGCTGGAAAGGGTAACGAATGGAAACTGGGCATGCCGCTTCTAAGAATTGGAGACGAATATATCAGCAGGGCAGGAATTGACTACACCACTCCACATATGTTTGCTGGAAGTATTTTGGATCTTAATTCCAATACCGAGTATGAGGCCCGCTTTACATTAGAAGATCCTGATGGGGTTGAAGGAGAGGCAGTTAAAGTAGTCAGTGTTTCCACGCGTGCTGAGCCTAAAGCTGCCACTGGAGGACGGGTAAGACATGTGTATTCACAATATTATACGGGTGAGAAAGAAGAGCCAAATTACCCGGGTCTGGTTTCTGCCTATGGCGGTTCGTCAAATACAAAGGGGGATTGGTACGTGGTAGCTGAAGATCCGGTTCAACCGGGAGATATTATCAAAATACATGGAGGACTCTATCAGGCGCCTCTTCGTAACTATCCCGATTGGAACAATATACCATTCGATGGAACTTATTGGTTCACGCAAAAAGGCACTGCAGAGCGCCCTATTGTAATCGAGGCAGCAGGGGATGGCGAGGTCATCTTTGATGGTGCTGGAGCCGCCAACCTATTTAATGTTATGGCCACCGACCATCATATTTTTCAGGGGCTTACTTTCAGGAACGCCGACAGGGTTTTCGAAGCCGGCAGGAAACATCTGGCAGGAGCAAGTAATTTAACGATACGGAATTGTCGTTTTGAGAACGTCGGTGAGGGCATTCGGACAGAATATGCCGGTTCAAAGAATTTTCTTATCCAGGACAACGTCATCATTGGTCGCGATGACCGTTACAGGTTGTACGGTTGGGCTGCTCACCGGGAGGGTCTGATTCCTTATGGAACACATCTTATGGATTCTTACTATGGAATCAAAGTCTACGGTTCCGGGCATGTAATTGCTCATAATTCCATTGCATACTTCCACGATTCCATTGGTATATCAACATATGGCACCCCAGAGGAAGAGCAGGAATTAAAAGCGGTATCCATCGATATTTACAACAATGATTTACACCTTCAGGTCGATGACTTTATTGAGGCGGACGGTGGTGTGCACAATATTCGTATTATGCGGAATAGAGGTGTAAATGCTGCAGAGAATGGAATAAGTGCTCAACCCGTATTTGGTGGTCCTGCCTACTATATTAGGAACATACTCTACAATGTCCCACTGGGAGGAGCGCTTAAAATTCATGGGGGCGTACCTGGTCTCACAGCTTATCACAATACATTCATTACGGAAAGCAACACACGTGGAAAATATCCAAATTCGAATTTCCGGAACAATTTGATTCTTGGTTCGGATGGACCAGTAATCGTTGCTGCTTTCCCCTTTACCACTTCCTATTCGATAGCTGATTATAATGGGTATCGAACAAATCAAGGGCCTGGTAGCCCTGAAAATCAATATATATGGTTATCACCTAATGGGGAGTATGTAGAATTTAAGACATTAAAGGATTTGGAAAAAGCTAGTGGTCTTGAAGCACATGGTATAACAGTCGACTATGATGTTTTTGAGGATCTTCAAAAACCGAACTTAGCACCGATGGGTACGCCGTTGGGCAATATGCCAGGTCCTGTTTATCACGCAGTAGATCTTAATTTTAATCTTAACCCTAAAGGGAAGGCAGTAGATGCAGGAGTTAATATTCCAAACGTAAATGATAACTTCAACGGAAAAGCTCCGGATTTAGGCGCACTCGAAGTAGGTAGTCCTGCTGTGATCTACGGAGCACGTGGACTTAATCCGAATCAGGAGTTCTACCGTTGATCATGTAGTAAGGAAAACCATAATGTTAGGTTAAGTTTCTTCCTTTGCATACGAAAAAAGTAATGTTGTAACTAGGGACTTTAGTCGCTTCATTTTTCACATTTTCTGATCCCATAGTCTATAAGGGTCATTATTAGAAATCATTTGTTCTAGTAACAGATCTTCCATCTCTTTTAGCTTATCAGCATATTTTGGATCTTCCGCAAGATCCGTTTCCAACTCGCTTGATCTTTGATGCTCCGGCAAGTATTCATGAGGATTTTCTGCGAGATTGAAGAGTTGAGTTTCCCGAACTGCACCCTCCATCATATCATATTTAATTAACTTCCAATCGCCTTTCCGAACCGTTCGCATTCCGGGTTTTGTGCCTCCACAATAAACACCATATTGCACCTCCCTTATGACGTTCTTTTCACCCATCAACACAGGTTTAAAACTGCTTCCATTGACCGTCTTAGGGATTTCAATACCTGCCAAATCACATACTGTTGGCAGAATATCCAATAGATAAATATTTCCTTCAACTCGCTTTCCGGGTTCAATTCCTGGCCCTTTTACAATAAATGGTACCCTCCAGGTATGTTCATATAAATTTTGCTTACCCATTAATCCATGACGACCAATAGACATCCCATGGTCAGAAGTATAGATGATGTATGTATTCTCTATCTCGCCCATCTCTTCCAGTTTCTTTAAAACTTTACCTAATTGAATATCTATATTTTCATCACAAGCATATTCCCTTCCCAGCTCATTGCGCACGGTTTGTTCATCTCTGTTTTTCCAAACACCACTTACCCGCTCCTCGTCCCTCAGCTCCGGATGACCATGAAAGAAAGGATGTACAGGAAGGTAATTCTCCTGCAGTGGTGGTTGCAGCGGATTCGCGGAAGGAAGCCTTGTTGAATCGGTATGATTTACTGCGCCATACCTGGCAAGTAGTTCAGGCGTACCATCGCGGGTATCATGGGGATGAGAAAAACCATAATGGATAAAGAATGGCTCCTCCTCCTGCTTGACTTCCCTGTCGTCCAGATACTCCAGAACCTGTTTGGCATGCCATGCGCTACCACTTTCCTCTGTACCACCTCTTTTTGTAGCATCTTTCACAATAGTGAACTGGGCATTTGCCGCCGGATAGGAGTTTCCTATTTTACATGTACGCATGGTTTTGTATCCTGCTCTATTAAAAACAGCTCCTATAGTTTGTTCATCCAAAGGATGAGGATCAGTATTTTTCTGGAATTCGGCACTTGGTGGTAAATGCCATAAGGTTCGACCGGTCATGATCATATGCCTGGACGGTGTACATACCGCACCGTTCATAGAACCCATGTGACGTGCACTTTCGAAAACCATTCCTGCTTGAGCTAAATTATTGATGTAAGGGGTTTCCAAAATGGATTTAGGGTCATAGACCTTTAAATCAAATGGCGATTGGTCATCGACTAAAACAAATAGAAAGTTTGGTCGTTTTTGAACTTGTGATTCCTTTTGAGAACAACCTAAACTCAGTATTAAAAGGAAAGAGATCCCAAAAAATATCCTTGTCATCATTGTTAAAAAATTCGCAAATGATTTGAGTGCTAATTTCAAATAAATAGTGCTAAATAAATTCGACATATCAGTGCTAAATTATTTTTATGCTGGTTCCATGTTCTCTAAAAATTCACCATTGGTTCCAATTTCACAATTACTCGCCAATAATGAATGGGCATTCCGGTTTCGTTCGTTAAAACTCAGTGTGTCCCAATAAAAGAAGGATGCACAATAAATTAATTTCATAGGATAATCTAGATATGAGTTGCGCATCAGTCATCTCCAAGTGCAAAAGACACATAACTATCTCCTGATTTAAGCCCACCTTTTCCTCCACCGCAGGCAACCACTACATATTGTATTCCATCAACATAATAGGTCGCAGGTGTAGCAAAACCCGCATTTGGTAACGCAGCTTCCCAAAGTAGATCACCGGTATCTTTGTCAAATGCCCTGAATTTAGCGTCAATGGTTGCGGCTATGAATAGAACTCCCCCTGCAGTAACTACGGGCCCTCCATAGTTCAATGTACCTGTAATCTGATGTCCTGGAATATTTAATGAATCTATATCTCCAAGTGGGATTTGCCATTTTTTCTCAGCCGAATTCAGGTCGATGGCTGTGAGTTGTCCCCATGGAGGTTTAAAAAATGGCAGATTATCTGGAGCTTTATCTATCTTGTAACCATCATAAATATATGGATATGGCCAGTTTTGCTTTGTTGTTTTGACCGTGTCCGTTTCAATTCCTCTTAAAAAGTTTACCACACTTTCTATTTCGTGAGCTTCAAGTGAACCGAAGGAAGGCATAATACCCTTTCCATTGGTTATAGTGTTTATCATTTCACTTTTGGTCAAAGAATCTGTGACATGAATCAAGGAAGGTACATTACCAAACATATTGCCTCCTTCCCTGCCAGCCCCATGGCAAGATTGGCATTTGGTTTTATAAACCCCTTCACCGGGAGTTGAAGTCTTAAATTCTGAAACCTTGATTTGATATGAACTTTCATTTGAATTCACATAAAGCACATTAGTGTTCGGATCTATTGCGGCACCACCCCACTCACCGCCGCCATTCATGCCGGGAAAAAGAATACTACTTTGCAAAGATGGTGGTATAAAAGGCCGTCCTTTTCGGTTCTTTTGCCACAATTCCTTTGCATATGCACTGGCTTCCTCAGACCTTATGGCTAAGTCTTCTTCAGTCAATAACGTCCTCGAAAAAGGTGGATAAACCGAGGGAATAGGTTGGGTCGGCCAGGATTCTTCACCCTCAAGATCAGAGGCCGGCACCTCTGCTTCAATGATCGGGTATATAGGTTCTCCGGTTACCCGATTTAAGACATATAAATATCCCATTTTTGATATCTGCACAATGGCGTCAATTTTCTCACCGTCTTTTTCAATGGTTACAAGATTTGGTGGTGCTGGTAAATCATAGTCAAATAAATCATGATGAACTGTTTGGTAGTGCCAAATTCTTTTACCGGTTTTGGCGTCTAATCCGATTATACTATTGGCGAAGAGATTGGATCCAATCCTGTCTCCACCATAAAAATCAAAGGAAGGTGAACCTGTTGGCGCATACACAATCCCTCTTTCTTCATCAAGGCTAAAGCCACTCCAAACATTAGCTCCACCACTCTTTTGATAAGCCTCCTCCGGCCACGTTTCATAGCCATATTCCCCTGGGTGTGGAATGGTATGAAAAATCCATTTCATATCACCAGTTCGAACGTCATATGCTCTGATATGACCAGGTACATGTCCCGTAGTTTCAGAAACCTTTCCTCCAATAATGTACAGGTCATTGTAAATTATTCCCTGGGAATTTGCAGAAAAGAAAAGATTATCTACCTCACGACCCAAACCATTCTTCAGATTAATTCTACCATCCTCACCAAAAGAAGAAATCAATTGTCCGGTGGAAGGATCAATTGCAAATAAATATTCCCCTATTGCGTAAAATAGTCTTTGGTCGTTCTGTTCTTGCCAAACAGCTAACCCACGGTTAGTTGCGTTTGCAATAACCGAGTCCTTATTGGGATCAAATTGCCACAATTGTTCTCCCGTGGCAGCGTTCAAGGCAAATAATTTCAGCAGTGCTGTTGTACCAAAAAGCACACCATCAATTATCAGAGGATTACATTGAATTTGGGTTCGGTTGTTTGTGCTTGTTTTACCACCATCATAAATCCAGGCTTGTTTTAGCCGGTTTACATTTTCTTTGTTGATTTGGTCTAATTGAGAATAATGTGAAACACTTTTGTCTCCCAGGTAAGAGCCCAATTTTCTTTTGAATAAACAGATCCCTGTTTTGTGGAACAGGAAAAACTAATAAAGAATAGCAATAAAAGGTAAATTCCTGTTTTCATAGAATTACAAAATGAAATCCACTGAGGGAGTTTTATTAATAATACTAATTTAATTTATCCGGTAAATTATCAAGTTTCCTTAATCGGTCCTTAGGCAATCCCATAAAATGCGGCAGCATTCTCTCCGAATATTTTTGATTTCTCACTGTCTGAAAATTCCTGGAAATAATCATCAACCACTCCTTTCACCTCTTCATATTTTCCTGCTAACCGGCAAACAGGCCAATCCGAACCATACATTATTCTGCCAACACCGAAAGCTCCAAACACCAAATCCAAATAAGGAGTAAAATCTGCTTTGCCCCAGTTTTTCCAGTCTGCCTCGGTCACCATACCAGATATTTTGCACGAGACGTTGTCACAGGCTGCAATCTGACCCATAAGGTGACCCCAGGGCTCTATTATACCGTCTTTGATGCGAGGCTTGGCAATGTGGTCGATGACGAACTTCTGATTCGGAAAGTTTTTTACTGTCTGTAGTGCAGCATCTAATTGGTTTGGAAATATCAGGATATCATAGGTGAAACCATACTTCTCAAGAAGTGAAATGCCATTTTGGAAATCTTCCCGTAACATGAAGTTTTCATCTGGCTCATCCTGAACTACATGACGGAACCCAGCTAGCTTTGGAGTGCCCTGGTAATGTTCTAACCTTTCTTCAATGTTATTGGAGCGCAGGTCTACCCAGCCTACCACCGCTTTTACGAATTCGTTTTTCCGGGCCAAGTCAAGTAAGTATTCTGTTTCAAATTCAGTTTGGCTTGCCTGAACAGCAACACTTCCATCTAAACCATTTTGATTGAGCTCCTTGAGAAGATCGGTAGGCAGGAAGTCTCTTTTTAAAACGGACATCTCATTATTGATCCAGCCATAATTTTGAGGATCATAATTCCAAAAATGCTGATGTGAGTCTATTTTCATATCTGTACTTTGTTATTCAACGTTTTCAGCGCATCAAACATTCCCAAATCCTGTATCTGATGAAGCTTTGCAGTGATTGCTTCTGTAATCCCCCTAATCTCTGAAAGGTCTCGACCCCAAAAATCTGATTTAGACAAAATATTAAATACTAAATTTTCAAGGCTAATTTCAGATTTCCCTACATTGTTCCATTGCTCCGAAAAAAAAGTGATGTTTTCCGGGTCATCGTTAAGTTGGATGATCTTCCCATGGTATTCACCTCTATAAAAAGTGAAAAGGGAGGCGAAAGAAAACAATAACCTTTCCGGAAAGGCATTTTTTCGTTCATGGTATTCCATGATCGATGGCAAGACCCTGGTTTTAAACTTGGATATTGAATTTAGTGAAATACTTATTAATTCATGCTTTAAGTACGGGTTTCTAAAGCGGTCTAAAACATCATTGGCAAATTGTTCCAACTCTTCCAAAGGAAGATCCAGCGTTGGGCATATTTCATTGAAAATCGTCTCTTTAATAAAATTTCCAGTTAGATCATTTTCTACTGCCTCACGGACTGTTTCAATTCCATATAGATAAGCCACAGGCACCATTGCCGTATGGGCTCCATTTAAAATCCTGACTTTGCTGGTCCTATAAGGTTCCATGTTGTTGGTAAATACAACATTAAGACCGGCTGATTCAGTCGGTAACTCCTCCTTTATCCAATCAGGCCCTTCGATTACCCATAAATGAAACTGTTCCCCTTCCACAACCAGCTTATCATCGTAGCCCAATTCCAAGTTAATTTCATCTATTTTTTCCTTTGGGTAGCCGGGAACAATGCGATCAACCAATGTATTGCAAAACGTATTGGCATTTTCTACCCAGTCGATAAATTCATTGCCCAAACTCCAGTCAGTGGCATACTGAAGAACATAAGTCTTTAACTTATCACCATTTCCGTCAATTAATTCACTGGGTAAAATGATCCATCCTTTGTCAGGATCACCAGAAAAAGTCTTAAACCGACGATATAACAACGCGGTTAGTTTGGCAGGAAAGGTCTTTGAAGGCTTATCTGAGAGGGTGTCCTCTTCATTATAAGTAATCCCAGCCTCAGTTGTATTACTTACAACAAATCTTAAATGAGGATTATCAGCAATTTGAAGGTATTCCTGGTAATTTTCGTAAGGGTTGACTGCATGCTGGATACAATCGATAAGCTGATGCTCACTAATGGCCTTTCCATTTTTAATCCCATTGAGATAAAGTGTATAAAGACCTTGCTGCTCATTTAACAAAGCAACCAGACCTTGCTCTTTTGCTGGTACCACTACGACCCCCGCATTAAAACTTCCTTTATCATTCATTTCATGAATCATCCAATCAACAAATGCCCGGAGAAAGTTACCAGTCCCAAATTGAAGGATTTTGATCGGGTATTTCTTAGCAATTTGAGTGTTTCTATTTAAAGACTGGAATGACATTGGCTTTTTTGCATTTCTATTATCCATCAATTAATTCCTGATTTCCAAGGATAAAACATACTGATTTAACCTCCCTCAAAAACTTACCATTGCTTTAATCACACCTGTTTCCGGTTTCAGCCAACTGTCGAAATTGGCAATCATTTCTGAAAAAGGAACCCTATGGGTGATAAAGGAATCTACAGGAAAATCTCCGCGTTCAATTACACTCATAACATGTTTAAAGTCTTCAATCGTGGCATTTCTGCTGCACATCAATGTGGTTTCTTTTGCATGGATTGCGGGGTGGCTAAAAGTCAAATCTCCCTTTGAGAGCCCTACCAATACAAACTTTCCTCCGTGAGACATATATTGGTGTCCAGATTCAAGCGCTGGTTTACTCCCTGAGGCATCAAATACAGCAGTTGCCAGATCACCGTCGGTAATTTCCTTTACTTCATTTACCGGGTCAGAATTTGCATTTACTACATGATCCACACCAATCATATCCCTGGCATACTTCAACCGGCTTTCGTTCATGTCTATGGCAATAACTTCAGCCCCGGCTATCTGTGCTAATTTCATGATGCCAATGCCAATAGGCCCACAACCAATTACTACGATTTTCTCTCCGGGAGTAATATTAGCTCTTCTAATCGCATGTGCTCCGATTGCAAGGGGCTCAACAATAGCCATTTGATCATCTGTAAGATTTGAAGCTGGTAATAATAAATCAACGGGAACACTAATTTCTTCCTGCATCCCTCCGTCGGTATGAACTCCAAGGACCGAAAGATTAGAACAGCAGTTAGTTTTTCCTTTACGACATGCTATACAATTGCCGCAATGAATATAAGGGACTACTACAACTCTATCTCCTATCTTTATCCTGGCAGGATTATTATCAATTTCCAGCACTTCAGTGGCTAACTCGTGGCCAAGAATACGGGGATAAGTGAAATAAGCCTGGTTACCCCCATAAGCATGGAGGTCAGTTCCACATATACCAACCTTGTTCACTTTCAACAAAGCTTCATTACTTCCTCTTTCGGGCTTAGCTTTTTCTTTAATCAAAAATTCGCCTGGTTTCCGACAAACTATGCTTACCATTTATCCAAAGTATTCTTTTAGTTTTTTAATTGAAATTAAGGTCAAATAAAACTGCTACCTCATAAATTCTAACTCAAAATATCTTTTACTACGTGCCCGTGTACATCTGTAAGTCTGTATCTCCGACCCTGATGTTTAAAGGTAAATTGTTCATGGTCAATACCCATTAAATGCATAATGGTCGCCTGTAAATCATGGACATGCACATTATTTTCTATAGGATTGAATCCAAAGTCATCAGAAGCTCCATAGGTGAAGCCCGGCTTTACGCCGGCTCCTGCCATCCAAAGTGTAAACACATAAGGATGATGGTCTCTTCCCCAATTTTTAAAGTCTTTGATGTTGCCCTGGAGAAATGGTGTCCTTCCAAATTCTCCACCCCAGATAACAAGAGTATCTTCTAACAGCCCCCGCTGTTTTAAATCCCTGATCAGTGCGGCACTTGGGGCATCTGTGTCATTACACTGAATTTCTAATTGATAATTTAAATTTCTATGTTGATCCCAGCCGGCATGCATGCATTGAACAAAGCGGACACCCCGTTCGGCCAATCTCCTGGCCATAATGCAATTGTAAGCAAAACTACCCTTGCGCTGCACATCGGGGCCATACATATCCAGTATGTGCTGTGGTTCCGTTGAAAGATCTGTGAGTTCCGGAACACTCATTTGCATTTTATACGCCATCTCATATTGAGCAATGCGAGTATTTATTTCCGGGTCACCATATTCCCTGAGATTAAGTTCGTTCAACGCTTCTATGTCATCTAACATATTCCGACGTACTCGTTGACTCATTCCTTCCGGATTTTTCAGGTATAACACAGGATCGCCTCCTCCCCGAAATTTCACCCCCTGAAATTTGGAGGGCAAAAAACCGCTTCCCCAGTAGTAGTCATAAAAAATCTGTCCGCAACTTGCTTCTTTATCCCTTGAAGTCATCGTTACAAAGGCAGGAAGGTTTTCGGAAGTACTTCCTAAACCATAGGTAAGCCATGAACCCATACTTGGCCTGCCAGGTTGCTCAGACCCGGTGAGGAAAAAAGTAATCGCGGGTGCATGATTGATCGATTCGGTGTACATCGATTTTATAAAGCAAAGGTCATCTGCCACCCTGGCTGTTTCCGGCATAAAATCAGAGACCCAGGCGCCGCTTTGCCCATGCTGAGCAAAGTTGGTTATTTCTGCAATTAGCGGTCGTTCAACCTGAGTTCCTGTCATGGTAGAAAACCTTTTACCATGTGTCAGCTCATCAGGAATTTGTTTTCCGTGCCATTTGCGAAGCATCGGCTTATAATCAAACAAATCAACATGAGAAGGAGCCCCATTCTGGAAGAGATAGATGATTCTTTTGGCTTTGGGTGCAAAGTGTGGCAGTCCTAAACCAGCATATGATGATGTTGGGGAAGAAGCCAGGGCAGCAGCTGATAGCATCCCTGGATCAAGCATTGATCCCAATGCCAACGTACTTATTCCCTGCACCATTTTCCCAAAGAAATTTCTTCGGTTCATTGATGCTGCATATTCTTCTACCGGATGTATAATTCTTTTGTTCATTATTGTCTGGTAATAGTTTCATCTAAATTCAATACCAGGGAACTGAGCACCGTATAAGCGGCATAGTCAGTTCTGTCCAGATTTTCATTTACTTGAAATTCTCCAATCAAGGTTATCTTTTTTGCTTCTTCTTCAGAGCCATCATATTCTTTTCTTAACTCCTTCAATCGATTTTCGAGGATTTTAATCTCCTCCGATTTCGGTTTTCTGGATGTTGCTAACTCAAAAACATATTCCAGTCTTGATTTGTCTGAGTCTCTATCGTTTAAAACACGCTCAGCCAAAACCCTTGCCGCTTCCATGTACGTCACATCGTTAAGTGTTGTCAACGCGTGCAGAGGAGTATTGGTCTTCATCATGTTAACTGAACAAACCTGGCGAGCCGAATTGTCAAATAACATTGTCGGCCCTACAATTCGTCGCCAGAATGTATATAATGTTCGCCGATACAGCGCATCGCCATGATCCTGTTCGTACTTGATAAATCCAAAGGTAGCTTCCTCCCAGATACCGGGCGGCTGATATGGTTTTACCGGTTTACCACCCAGTGAATCTACCAGTAACCCACTGATAAACAAGGCCTGATCCCTGAGCATCCATGACGGCCATCGCATCCGTGTGGCTCTTGACAAGTACTTATTTTCAGGATCATTTTCGAGACTTTCTTCTGAGACTTTTGAAGATTGCCTGTAGGTCGCACTCATCACTATTTTTTTAAATAATGCCTTTAAGTTCCAGCCATTATCCTGAAAATCTGTCGAAAGCCAATCTAGTAACTCCGGATGGGTGGGTAATGCTCCCTGTACTCCAAAATCTTCAATGGTCTTAACAAGTCCATTACCAAAAAATGCCTGCCAATACCTGTTGACCGTAACCCTGGCAGTGAGTGGGTGTTCTTTTGCTACCAACCATTTTGCCAACGCCAGTCTATCGTTCTTAATCCCTTCGGGAAGGGCGGGCAATACAGCTGGTACGTTTCTAAAAGCCGAATCGAGGGGTTTGCTGTAAGTGCCTCGTTGTAAAACAAAAGTTTGACGTGGTTCCTCAACCTCATCCATCACCATCACCAGAATATTTTTTGATTTCTGATCTTCGTAATTGATTTTGGCAGCCCTCAGCTTATTCAGGAGCGCTGCAAACCTGGAATCAGGTTTCACATAATAATCCTGCAATAAAAGTAGTTGAGATGGGTTCCTTTTGATCGGTTTGTTCTCTAAAACACCGACTATTGCTTCCGGAATTTTTTCAGCTTCATCTGATTTAGAAGCTGGTAAACCTGGCTCTCTTGGAAATTTAACTGTTTCAAATTCATCTACTTTACCGGATATTTCTATCAGAAATTCTTTAAGCTCATCTGCTCTCTGCGCATCCTCAATAGGGCTGACATCCAACACAGGTGGCGTGCTGCCACTACCAACATTCCCTTCTTCTGAAATCTGATTGAAATAATCAAATAATTGATAATACTCCTTCTGCTTGAGCGCATCAAATTTATGATCGTGACACCTGGTACAATTCAACGTAAGTCCCATCCATACCGTCCCCACGGTTTCTACCCTGTCAAATACATTTTCCACTCTTGTTTCCTCAGAAATACGTCCTCCCTCACCGTTATAAGTATGGTTGCGATTAAAACCCGTAGCGAGGATATCTTCTTTTGTGGCGTTTGAAAGCAAGTCGCCAGCCAGTTGTTTTATGGTGAACTCATTATAAGGCATATTGTTATTAAATGCATTAATCACCCAGTCCCTCCAGGGCCACATATTTCTTGTTGGATCTCCCTGGAATCCATTCGTGTCGGAATACCTGGCCACATCAAGCCATTCCCAGGTCCAGCGTTCACCGTATTTTGGTGAGGCAAGCAACCTATCCACTAATTTTTCATAGGCATTTGCTGATTTGTCAAGTTTAAATTTATTGACTTCATCCGGTGTTGGGGGAAGGCCTGTGAGGTCAAATGATAACCTGCGTATTAAAGTCTCTTTATTCGCTTCCTCGGAAGGTTGAAATCCAAGGTCTTCCAGCTTGTTCAAAACAAAGTAATCGATCTCGTTCCTGACCCAGGATTTGTTTTTCACCTCTGGTAATCCTACTTTTTCCGGCGGAATAAATGCCCAGTGCTTTTTCCATTTCGCTCCCTGTTCGATCCATTTCACCAAAATTGCCCTTTCTTCATCTGTTAACGCAAGCTTAGATTCAGGGGGTGGCATTGCGAAATCAGGGTCGTGACTTAAGATGCGTTCAACCAATGCACTTTCCAAGGGATTACCAGGAATGATTGGGAAGGTTTCTTTATCCTTGATTTTTGAAAATGCACTTTCTTCTAGGTCAAATCTTAAATCAGCCTTTCTTGCCTTTTCATCTGGTCCGTGACATTTAAAGCAACGATCAGATATTATGGGTCTAACGTGAAAATTAAAGTCAATTTCTTCCGGAAGTCTGTTGTATGCGGTTTCGACTGCGTCGGGCAAGTTTGAACTACATCCTGCAAGCAACAAGCATCCTAAAGAGAAAAAGATTATTACTTTAATTGTTTGTGCCATATGTTAAAAACAGCCACAATATTAATTTACACAAATTAACAACTTATTTGATAAGATGAGGTCTATACAGGGTAAAAGCATATTATATTAACCTGTTGTGTGAATTAAAAGATAGCATGTTTGATATTATTTATTGGTCTATTGAGGATAAAGTAG
>JAQCLE010000114.1 GCA_027592755.1 Bacteroidota bacterium
TCAATATAAGCAATTTATGCCTGTTTTTATGCCTTCTCCCTAACTGTTTAGTGAATTTTTCGGGTTAATCTTGTAACAGTTCATATCTCCTTAACCACCCTTGATGAGAAATTGCGATCTGTAATGGAGCCCAGGACGTCGACCAGCGCAAAGCGCCTGGAAACTATCCAGGTTTTGGCTGATGCGGGAATCCCCGTCGGTGTCATGATAGCCCCGATAATACCTGGTTTGAACAATCATGAGATTCCTTCAATAATAAGAGAAGCAACCGAGAGGGGAGCTGTTAGTATAGGGTATAATGTAGTTCGCTTAAATGGACAACTAAATCTGCTATTTAAAGACTGGCTGGTTAAAAGCTTTCCAGACAGGGCAACGAGGGTATGGAACCTGATTACAACATTGCATGGTGGCCAGGTTAGTGATACCAATTGGGGGAGAAGGCTCAAGGGAGATGGTAATATTGCCGAGTCGATACGGCAGATGGTTGAAGTATCAAAAAAGAAATATCTGAATAATAAATCTCTTCCTAATCTTGATTTAACAAGGTTTAGAAAAAGCGGTAATTACACATTGTTTGGTTGATGAGTCAGCCAATAGTATATCGTAAAAAAGCAGAATGATTTCCTACCCAATCTTAATCTGACTTTTTTATTTAATCGTCATTCGCCTGACCTGACATAAAGAGTGCAGCACCAGCAAGTCCGAGGTCTTTCATAAACATTGGCAGAGCATAAATATCATTGCCACCCATCATATTGGGCAAGTGTATGGTAAAAGCGAAAATTAACAACATAATGCCAAGTAATAGCGTCGCGAGTTTCATCTTTTTATTAATGATTATACTGACACCGGCTGCCAACAATGCGAGCCCCGTCAAATAAACCCAAAACACGCCTCCTGGAATAAAGCTGGGTACCATTCCTGACATCATATTGGCATTTCCAAAATGCCCAAATGCAAACATTAGCATAGGTATGCCATAAATAATTCGTCCAATTAGTGATAGTGGTAAGCTGTTCATATTAAATTTCATTTAGTGATTTGACATGAATATTATCTGTTATGACATTAATATACGAATTTGTATTGACACCATATGTTTTTATATAAGCATAGGATAAATTTTTATTAGCATTCCGACTTGGACTTCTTGATTATGCTTTGAGACTGTCAGGATATTATTATTTTTACCACTATGCACCATTTTAAAAAACTGATTGTCACCACGATATTCTGCATGGGACTGTTTCCATGCAGATCCCAGGTAGCAAGCACTTTCACAGATTCTCGTGACGGCCAGGTTTATCAAACTGTGCTGCTTAAAGTGAAGACACATGCTGGTGATTCTGTTGAGAGGGAGTGGCTTGCTGAAAACCTCAGATACAAATCAGAACATTCGGAATGTTATAAGTACGATGAAGCCTACTGCGAAGGGTTGGGTCGATTGTATGATTGGCATGATGCCCATGAGTCCTGCCCATCTGGATGGCATGTACCCAATTTTGGTGAATGGACAGAGCTTTTTAATGTCTATGGCGGAATCGCCAAAGCTGGATCTGAGCTTAAGCCCGAAGGTTCTAGCCTGTTTAATGCCCAATTTGGAGGTATGGCAGATACGAACAACAAATTTTATAGTGCAGGCCATTTGGCCAATTATTGGGACTCAGAGAGTCATCACGTTACGGAGTCAAGTGGTGGAGTTGTCGGTATCCATTATCAATTCAATGACATAACTCATTCCCCAGTTAGCAATAAGAATCGGAACAGCGTAAGATGCGTAAAAAATTATCAAGGCTTTGACGAATAATTATTGCGGCTTTACCGCTACAGCCAGAGTGTCGTGATGCTCATTGATGAAGCGTCTCAGATAGCTGCCAATTGAGTTGGTTCCTTCAAATCCTGCGCTTCTGGCAGATCTTTCCTTCTCGATAGGATCTACATACTCAATTGTAAAGAAGTCT
The DNA here is from genome assembly GCA_027592755.1 of Bacteroidota bacterium. Lineage (GTDB taxonomy): Bacteria > Bacteroidota > Bacteroidia > Cytophagales > Cyclobacteriaceae > JAJCYL01. The sequence goes on from JAQCLE010000114.1 coordinate 1,962, forward strand.
TTTATATCGGTATAAAAACCAATTGAGAAATTATCCCATTTGCCCCCGGCAACTTTATTAAATATGAGATTGGGTCTGAAACCAAGGGTAACTAAGTAATCATTCTCCATTTCACGTTCTTTTAGGAGTTCTCTTCTTTTACCCGCTAATGCAATAAACATTTCGATATGGTAAAAATCATACTTTTCGAACTGTTCTTTCACATCGGTGAGTTCAGGACCATTAACAAAAAGTTCTTCATAATAGGATATATAGTCCCAAATAATATTATCGTAAGGTTTGTCATAGAATATGGATTCAACCCTGCTTTCAAGTCCCTTTGCACTATAGTACTTTTCAAGGCTTTCAATCGGAGTGAAAATGAGAACATCCCATTGATCTCCCTGAAAGTGTCTGAGGATGTAAGGTTTTTCAATGCCGAATTTTTCATAATTCGTAATGTCCTGCTTCAACAGCTCAATAAGGTCAAGAAGGCGATCAGGCGCAGCACGAATAATCGATACCTTGTAAATATAATTTTGAGCCTGAACTGAATTAATAACGAGAATGAGTATAGCGATAAAAAAAATACTCTTTTTCATGAACGTATATTGATTGTTTCTTTAAATCTATGAAAATATGACCGAAAATTAAATCTATTGGCTTACCAACGGAATGTTTTATTTTAGCCGGAAGAATCAATAATATATGGTTGCATCAAGAGACAAGTGGGGTAGTAAATTTGGTTTTATAATGGCTGCAGCCGGATCTGCTGTTGGGCTTGGGAACATTTGGAGATTTCCATATGTGGCAGGACAGAATGGTGGAGGCGCTTTTGTTTTTGTTTATGTTTTGTGTGTAATACTCATAGGGGCTCCATTATTATTTAATGAAATGGCCCTTGGTCGCCATACCGGTAAAAATCCAATTGGAGCGTTTAGAGACACTGGTAGTAATAATTTCTTCACTATAACCGGAGCAATTCTTTCGTTACTTATAAGCTTTTTCGTACTGTCCTATTATGGCGTGATCGCAGGTTGGACTATTGGGTATATCTACTCTCAATTAGCTGGTATAAGACTGGATTTTGATGTCTTCATGGCCAATGGCCCGCTCAACATTGGCCTGTTTGCAATTTTTATGCTAATCACTATTCTAATTGTAAGAGGGGGGATTTCGGGTGGAATCGAGAAGGCAGTAAAAATTTTGATGCCATTATTGTTTGTTCTTGTTGGTGCGGTCATCGTTCGTAGCCTCACCCTGGATGGCGCTATGGCTGGTGTGGAATATTATCTTATTCCGGATTTTTCAAAGATCAACGGACGTGTTGTACTTTCTGCTTTGGGTCAAGCCTTTTTCTCATTGAGTGTGGGATGGGGAATTATGATCACCTATGGCTCCTACCTTCCTAAGAAAGAAAATATAGTGAGCAGTGGTTTGTGGGTTGCATTTATGGACACGGGAGTGGCACTTTTAGGGGGGCTGATGATTTTTCCAGCAGTTTTTGCTTTTGGTAAAATGCCGGATCAGGGACCTACGCTGGTGTTTAAAGTATTACCTGAGGTTTTTAATTCAATACCTTCTGGGGGAGGCATCATTGGGGCGATATTCTTTCTCCTATTGTGCATTGCCGCACTTACATCTTCAATTTCTATGCTTGAAGTTCCTGCCTCGTATTTCATCGATGAAAAGAAGTGGAGCCGAAATAAGGCCTCCTGGGTGGTGGGATTGCTGGTATTTTTAGTTGGGATTCCTTCCTCAATTTCAAATGGCGCTGTGGATTCACTTACGAATATGCGTATCACAGTTTTCGAAACTGAACTCGTCGGGTTCTTTAATTGGATGGATTATTTCTTCGGCACGTTTTTCATAGTAATAGTTGCGCTGATGACTTCCATCTATACAGGCTGGATGATAAAGGTGTCAATAATGATTCAGGAAATAGGTGAAGGAGGCCCAGGCAATTGGCAAAAACCATTGATTGGTTCCTTGACTGCCGCGAAAATCTGGGCCTTTTTTATCCGGTATATATGTCCTGCAATTATTTTGATGGTACTATTAAATATGATGGGACTTTTTTAAGAAGTTAATTGTCGAATTACCAACCCAAGCTAAGTCTCTCAGAAATGAGAGACTTTTTAATTGCAAAAGTTCCGTCATGACAAGCTATTAATAGGTTGTTTATCCTTAATCATTATTTTTGGAAAACGACATCATAATCTTACAAATTGATACTTTGAGGCTTCATTTTACATCGTTAGAAGAATACGCTGTTAATCAGCTCTACCTTGCTCTGAGCATAGAACATGAGGTCAGCTCTTCACCAAATCCAATACCTGAAATTTGTGATTTCCTGGTCGTAGGATCTAAAACAGGCTCAGAAAACTCTGACGTTATAGCTGCATCAAAGAATGGAATTGGAATTATATCAGCACCTCAGCTTATTTACCTCCTTTGCCAGGATAAGCAAAGGATTGTAATTGCAGGCTCCTTTGGAAAAAGTGCAATTGCCCAAATTGTTATACATGTTCTTGAATTCATTGGCAAGGATTTTGATTATGCTATCCTGAGTCCATTGGTTGGAAAGGATCTATCTGTTAAGATTTCTGACGCACCGCTAATTATTTTGGAAGGCAGTGAGCTTCCCTGTTCGAAATTTAATAGGGGATCACAATTCCTGCAGTTGCAACACCATGTCTTACTCATTACCAACCTGGCCGATAAGTATGATGATCGATATTCAAAATTTGAGAAATTTGTAAAGCAATTTGACAACCTTGCTGATGCTACACCCAAAGGTGGTACTGTGATTTTTTCGGAGGATGACGATCTTGTTACCATCATTGGTAGTAAGGAGCGGGATGATGTTAAGAGTATTCCGTTCTTAGCTCACCTAGGGGAATTGAGAAATGGTTTAGCAATACTCCAGAGTGATACCGGTGAGATTTCTATCCCAGTTGAGGATGAATTTGCTTTTAGCCATTTTGCGGGTGCGAAAGTCTTGCTGAAGATTCTAGGAGTAACAGATGATCAGTTTTATGAAGCCATTAAATCATATGGAACTAAATAATTAAGAAAGAATTTGATACTCCAACTTAGAAATCCACTTGTTTTTCTTGATCTTGAGACCACAGGCATAAATGTTTCTGTCGATCACATCGTAGAGTTGTCATTTGTGAAGTTAACTCTAACTGGGGAGAGGATTATAAAGACTCAAAGAATTAATCCGGAAGTACCGATTCCTGTGGAATCAAGTTTATTTCACGGAATTTATGATAGTGACATTAAAGAAGAACCAACGTTCAAGCAGGTGGCTAAAGAATTGGCGAATTTTCTTGAAGGATGTGACCTCTCGGGATTTGCGATTATCAATTTTGATGTACCCATGCTTGTTGAAGAATTCCTTCGTGCTGGCGTTGGATTTGAAATAAAAAACAGGAAGATTATTGATTCCCAAAAGATCTTTCACCTAATGGAGAAAAGAAACCTTGCCTCAGCCTATACATTTTATTGTGGGAAGGTTTTGGAAGACGCTCACAGTGCACAGGCGGACACGCTGGCTTCATTAGAAGTATTGGAAGCTCAAGTGGAGAAGTACGAAAATCAACCCGTAGTAGATCTGAAAAAGACCAAACTTGGAATCATTAAAAATGATATGTCTGTTCTACACGAACTGACCAACGCTAACCTTGTCGATTTGGCAGGTCGTATGATACTAAATGAAAAGAAGGAAGAGCTATTTAATTTTGGAAAACATAAGGGAAAGAAAGTCAGCCAGGTATTAAGAAACGAACCGATGTACTATGATTGGATCATGAAAGGTAACTTTCCACTTGATACAAAGAGAAAGCTTACTGAAATCAAATTCAGGGATTTCAACATGAAGGCCTGATCTGTTTTTATTATTTTTAAAACTTCCTACTGTTTTTTTAATCTCCATTATTGCAGTGAATTAAAGTATTTGCGAAGGCCATGCCTAAGACTATCATCGTTTCCAACAGATTGCCCCTAAGATTACAAACAGAGGGGAGTAAAATGACGCTTACGCCCAGCGAGGGTGGATTGGCTACGGGTTTGGGATCAATTTATAAAAAAGGAGACAATTTGTGGGTGGGCTGGCCTGGAATTGCTCTAAAAAAGGATGCTGAAAAACAGGAGGTAATAAAGAGATTGAAAGCCGACAACATGCGACCTGTTTTTCTGACTGAATCAGAAATTGAGAATTATTATGAAGGCTTTAGCAATGAGACTTTGTGGCCCAATTTTCATTATTTTAACCAATACGCCATTTATAAGAAACGCTATTGGGAAGCATATCAAAAAGTAAATCAAAAATTTGCGAGGGAAATAAAGGAAGTTGCGAAACCGGGCGATACTATTTGGATTCATGATTACCAGCTTTTGTTGTTACCTGAAATGATAAGGGAAATGATTCCTGACAGCAACATTGGATTTTTCCTGCATATACCATTTCCATCCTATGAATCTTTTAGGATCTTACCCTGGAGACGGGAACTTTTAATGGGCATGCTAGGGGCCGATTTCATTGGTTTTCATACTTATGATGACATGAGGCATTTCTTATCTTCGGTTAACCGGCTTGCGGGTTTTGGGAATGCTCAGGGACAAGTAAATGTTAAGGGCAGGAAGGTTCTTGCAGATGCTATTCCAATGGGTATAGATTATGATAAATATGCTGGAATAGCTGCGGCTCCTGAAACACTGGATAGAGAAAAGCGCTACAGAGCATCAATTGGTAACCAGCAATTGATATTGTCAATTGATAGGTTGGACTATTCGAAAGGAATACCTCAAAGACTAAAAGCTTTTGAACTCTTCCTTGAACAGTATCCTGAATTCAATGGTAAGGTGTCTATTCTAATGATCATCGTACCTTCCAGGGATCAGGTGGATCGGTATAAAGCGCTTAAGGAGGAGATTGATCTTCTGGTTGGCCGGATTAATGGTCAATTTGGACGACTTAACTGGACCCCAATTCATTATTTCTACCGGTCATTTCCCTTGAATGCCCTCTCAGCATTTTATAGAATGGCAGATGTGGCTATTGTCACACCATTTCGGGATGGAATGAATCTTGTCTGCAAAGAATACATTGCCAGCCGATTGGATAGAAAGGGGGTATTAATCCTGAGTGAGATGGCCGGTGCATCAAAAGAACTTTCTGATGCGATTTTGATTAATCCCAATAATCTCAATCAAATGGTTGATGCTATACATGAAGCTTTAACCATGCCTGAAGAAAAGCAAATAAAGCATATGGAAGTTATGCAGAGCTCCATCAAGCGTTATAACATCCACCACTGGATGGATCTTTTCATGAAGCGATTGGCTTACATTAAGAAGGAACAGCAAAATCTGGTCACAAAAATCATAGATGAAGTTGCCATCAAAAAGATCATAACCAGTTATAAGTCTGCTCAAAAGCGGCTTATTTTCCTTGATTATGATGGTACCATCACGCCATTTTTCTTTGATCCCAAAGAAGCAATGCCTGATGACGAGCTTAAAGCCATAATGAAATCTTTAACAGCTAATAAGAAAAACAGGGTTGTGATTATCAGTGGAAGAGATAAGGATACACTGTCTGAATGGTTTGCTGATTATCCATTGGATATCATTGCTGAACATGGTGTTTGGCTAAAAGAGATGGGAGGTGAATGGCACACGATCACTACCCTTTCAGACAAATGGAAACGTGACATAAAAGAAGTTCTGGAGGACTATGTCAGCAGAACGCCAGGATCATTTATAGAAAAGAAGGATTATTCACTCGTATGGCACTATCGTAAGGTGGAGACAGGGCTTGGAGAATTACGAACCCGTGAGCTCACGAGTCATTTGCATTATCTGTCAGTAAATAAAAACCTACAGGTAATGGAAGGGGATAAGGTAGTTGAAATCAAAAGTTCTCAGATTAACAAAGGCATTGCGGCGAAAGCCTGGTTAACTAAGTTTGAATCGGAGTTCATAATGTCAATTGGTGATGATTGGACCGATGAGGATGCATTTCTTGCCATGCCTAAAAAAGCGTTCACCATTAAAGTTGGAGGTACTCGATCAGCTGCGAAGTATAGCATTGCATCGCCTATAGAGGTGAGAGGGCTCCTTAAAAAGCTAATGCGTACATAGAAACACCTTTTAAAGCCCTAATTTTGAATTTAGGGTTTTAACTTTTGGTTCGCAGGTGATTTTGATCAAAAAGCGCATACCACGTATTACAAGTTTAATAGCTTTCATCGTACTCATAGCGATTGCAGGCTCTCTCCAGTATTTCTCCATTTATAGGAGAAAAACGCCTGCTCATTTTATCTACTCCATCAATAACAGAATTATCGATGAGTTGGAGGAGGTAAGTGACCAGTTGGCTGAAATAAATCCCAACAAACCAAGCTTTGAAATGGATTATATCCATCCGGTATTTGTTTTCATTGATGGCAAATTATCATTTTGGTCAGATTTTAAAGTAGTACCTCCCTATCAGGCAATATTGGGAGATTTTAAGGCAAAGTACCTTGAATTGGATCAGGGTAAATATTTGATCGTCAAAGAGACTGATGGAAATATAGAAATAGTTGTTTTGGTTGAGCTTTTTTCAACGCCACCATTTCCGAATAAATATTTAGAAACAGGAGTCAGCAGTCATGTTTTTCCTGAAGCGGTAACTGCAGTAGATGAGGCTGGTGCAGAAGAATATGATATTTATCTGTCTGATGGAAGTGAGCTTTTTGGGATTAGTTTAGACATTGATTCATCTATTGTTGGAAAAAAAGTACAAATATTAATTGCTTCGCTTTGTCTATTGGCAGTTTTGATTGGTTACTTGTTTATTCATACCTGGGTATGGTATTTTGGGAAAGAAAACAAGGTTTTTAGAGGTTTGTCGATCCTAATTTCCGGTATAGCTGTCATCAGGGGTTTTATGATTTATTATAACCTTCCCTTTGTCCTTTTTCCATCCGATTTATTCAATCCCCTGAATTACGCTTCTTCTGCAATCAATCCGTCGTTGGGTGATCTTTTTCTAAATGTTCTGAGTATTATCCCAGTCATTACCTATCTGGCGAAGTTTGCATCAATAGAAAAAATTTCAAAAGGATCAATTGGTAGCGATGCTGTCAAAGTAGTAATCGCGGTCCTTATCCTAAATATTGCTGGTTTCTTTTACCTCTACTACCATTATGGTTTATTACAGAATATTTTATTGAACTCACAAATAGAGCTTGATATTAATAAAAGCATTGAGCTATCACAACTCCGTCTTATATCAATTGCGGTCCTGTTCTCGTCAACAATAATATGGTTTCAGCTTACGCATATCATCCATCGGTATTCAACTGGGCTGATTGAAAAGCTAAAAATGCAGTTGATATTACTTCTTTTTGCAGGTTTACTATTTGCTATAACAGGAATCCTTCTTGATTTGGATTTCGAAATTGTCCTTATCTCACAGGTTACTTACCTGATACTCTTACATGTTTTAAAATTAACGGATCATTTAACCCAACTCAGGTACACTACACTTTTATATTTTTTTGCGGCAGCAGTATTATCAGCAGTTATCGGCACCAAGGCAATTTATGAATTTCATGAATTCGAAGAGATGATCAATAAACAGCGATTTGCTAACGAATTGCTAATAGATAATGACTTAACAGGTGAGTATCTCATTCAGGAGGCTGCTGAATCGATTAGCCAGGACGTATTTATTCAGACAAGAATGATTAGTCCGAAGCTCGACAATAATCAGATTGAAGAGAAAATAAAAAGAGAGTATTTGAGTGAATACTTTGAAAAGTATGATGTGAAAGCACAATTATACAGCAAGGATGGTAACCCATTTGGGAGCTACCCAGACGATTCCGTTTTACAACAAATAAGAATTGGTAACAATCTGGAATATCAAACAGATTATCAGGGACTTTACTTCATCCATAATGTTGATTCAGAAAAACCAAAAAGATATGTTAAAATAATATCTATCGAAAGGTATGACAATTTCCTAGGTTATGTTGTGCTGGATATGCGTTTGAAAAAAGCAATACCAAAGACAGTTTATCCCGAATTACTGGCTGATCGACGTTTTGTTGATAACGATCGTGCTTTTGATTATGCAGTTTATAATGGCAAATCTCTTAATTATCAATCCGGGGATTTTAGTTACAGCTCCGATTTTGACACGACAAACTTTTCACGATCAGGCATGTTTGTCAGTGGAATCGAAAGAAAGGGATTTCATCATTTTGCTATTAATTCTTCGGGTGATAGAACGCTAGTAATTACCTCCGATGTATATCCTTTATCTTATGTCGTATCGAATTTCTCTTTTATTTTCCTGTCCAATGTTTTTGGTGTGATAATGTTGCTTCTCGTTCGGGCTTTTTATAACAAATCTTCCTTTAATCTTAATTTTTCAGCCAAGATCCAGCTATTTCTAAACCTGGCTTTCTTTGTTCCGCTTGTCATAACTAGTGTGGTTATTTTAAACGCAGTCAATAATTATTATTATAATGAAGTCAACAATGCATCTGCCAGCAAGGCATCTACTATTAAGGATTTTGTCGTAGCTCATTTGGACGACTATAGGGCAAACAGATTAAGTAGAGAAAGCTTGTCGAATAACCTATCAGAAATAGCCAGATATTCTCAATCGGATCTTAATCTCTTTGATAATATGGGGAGGCTGATTGCATCTTCTCAACCTTTGATTTACTCTAATAATATTTTATCAAGATGGATCAACCCTAAGGCGCTCCATGAAATTGTTTCAAAGAATAAAGACGATATTGTACTAAATGAGTCTGTTGGCAGCCTCGATTATCAATCCACATATGCTGCCGTAAGGTCATTTGATACAGGTAAGTTATTAGGAATCATCGGAATACCCTTTTTTGGATCGAGAGAATATCTTAGATCACAGACAATTGATGCTTTTACCGACATTCTGAATATTTTCACCTTGGTCTTGATTGCTGCGCTGTTTGCTTCAAATTTCGTTTCAGGTTTGCTCACAAGGCCATTGAATTTGCTTACACAGAAATTAAGAAAAACTTCTCTTTCTGTTCAAAATGAACCGCTAAAATGGAGAAGTAAGGACGAGATCGGCATGGTTGTTCAGGAGTACAATAAAATGCTGGTGAATTTGGAAGAGAGCAAAGATGAACTCGCAAAAAGTCAGAAGGAATCTGCCTGGCGTGAAATTGCTAAACAAGTTGCGCATGAAATTAAGAATCCGTTAACACCAATGAAATTATCACTTCAGCATCTAAAGCGGGTATTATCGGAAGGAAAGAATACGGATAATGTTCTTTATGAGAAGCCCATTGATAACATGCTTCATCAGATTGATACTTTGAGTGATATAGCAACTTCTTTTTCCTCATTTGCAAAGATGCCAATCCCTGAGAAAAATCGATTTGAATTGACAAAAGAGGTGAGGCAGGTAGCAGGACTTTTTGCCAGTGAAAATGTGGATTTAAAAGTTGTACTTCCCGATGAAGACTGTTATATAAATGGTGACCAGAAATTAATAGGACGTACAGTTTCTAACTTGATAATCAATGGAATACAATCGGTCGATGGCAGTAAAAAGCCTGAAATACTGATAAAGATGACAAGAAGTTCCACCAAAGTTACGGTCGAAGTTCATGACAATGGAAATGGCATTCCGGAGGAAATTCAATCCAAAGTCTTTGTTCCCGATTTCAGTACTAAGGATACCGGCTCAGGCGTTGGATTGGCAATTGCTAAAAGAGGAGTAGAGCATGCAGGAGGGTCGATATGGTTTGAAACAGATGTAAAAGAGGGAACCACGTTTTACATTCTACTACCATTGGCGGATTAGTTCTGGTTCCTCACTTTACCATGGAGAGACTTTTTATCACAACTATCCGAAAGTCTAATTTCAAAAAACGGATAAAATAGCGGAAAAAGTTCAAACCTTTG
>JAQCLE010000115.1 GCA_027592755.1 Bacteroidota bacterium
AAAGTGAGATTACTGTTTTTGTTCATGTACACAAGATAACTAAAATACCGTTATGTATTATAATAATACCCATTAAAACTCAGCAACACTGCAACGGTCTCAGTATTTTACCGACCTCAGATAAAAAGTCAGGATTGAACTACAGCTCCCGTAATCTCACATTTCTTATTGAGATTGTACCATTCTTTGAATAGAGTCCGATTCCTCCTTTCGAAGCCTGACCGTAACCTTCATAGATACTATAAGTTGACTGCTGTAAGGCGGTTTTCCACTCATCATTGTCTAACTCGTATTCAACTACTTTTATGCCATTGACCCAATGTTCAACTTTTTGATTATTGACAACCAACCGGGCATAGTTATACTCATTTACAGCATTAGTTACCAAATATTTTGGTGCCTGCAGGTCATAATTGGCACCTGATTTATGGGTATGAATAGTTTTGGCCTCTTCCAGGCCATCATCTATTAATTGCATGCGAGGAGACAATGAAAGTACTTCATTGACTTCGCTCGATGCTGGAATGTTAAAGAGTATGCCACCTTCAGATCCGGTTTCCAATTTCCACTCCAATTCAAGTTCGAAATTGTCATATTCTTTTGTGGATGCTAATAAAGTTGAGTTAACCTTGCCAATCAGATGGCCCCCGGATACGCTCCATCCTGAGGCATTGTTTTCCCAATCTCCAAAAGATTTTCCATCAAATAAACTTACCCAGCCATCTTTGGCTTCTTCTAAAGAGAGGGTATTTACCTTACTGCGAGGGTAAGGATTAACAGTTCCTGCTTCATCAGGAAATTTGTTTAGTGTATACCAGCCCTCATTAGACCACAATTGGTCATTATCATTGCTAAGAAAAGCAGGTTGCAATTGAACGTATAGCACATGTTCTTTTTTCATTCCGGAAAGCTCTAAAAACGCTTTGGTTCGATCTGGTGAAAGAGATACGGATCGGATGGGAAGATTCTCCAGTTCTCTTTTCTGTTGACTTTCACCCTCATCTGTCCATAAGTAGTACCACTGTTGAACTTTGTAATCTGATGGTTGAGTGCCATCACCAACTCTTAGTGGTTTGGTGAATTCGACCTCAAGTCCATTGGATTTTGCTCGAATTGCCAGCATCTCAAATGGCGGATTGCCATTATAGGTCAATCGCTGCAGTCCAAATTGATGCCCCTGGTGACCAAAGTCCTGGGCGCCTCCAAGACCTGATGCATATAATGCACCATCTGGTCCCCACTCAAGTCGGTTGATTCCCACCTCAAGTCCTTGTGCAAATCGAAATACTGCACCCTGATACTGACCTTTTACTTTCTCAATGAAATCACGCTTGATTCCTCCATGAGTTATTTCACCATGGATCATCTGGCCTTCATAAGGACCATGGTGCATGAGTATTGGTTGCGACGGAGAATTGCCTATTTCATTTTGAGGTAGCCAAATTACCGGCGGAACATCTTTTATATCTTCAGGCAAATTATCCGCCTCAACACTTTTATTACCATAAAAGGGATTGCCTTCGGCAGGGATATGAAAGATCTTACATACAGGTTGATACTCTCCTTCATTATCAGCAACAAAAATTTCCTTATCAGGTCCGAATCCGATACCATTTGGCTCTTTCAAACCATGTGCCAGATAGGAGTAGGAACCATCCATTCCAATTTTTAACGCCTTCCCCCGATCAATGCTCATGTTATCTGCCCCACGTCCCATAGCGATACCGGTGGTACAATAGAAGTAACCGTCTTTGTATATCAAGCCAAAGGACCATTCATGAAACTGACCCTGACTCCCGAACGTAGCGATATTAACATATTCATCCGTAATGCCATCTCCATCATTATCAACTAATTTGGTTATTTCCCATCTCTGAAGCACATACACCTCATCGTCAACTACGGTAATTCCAAGCGGTTCGCAAAGCCCGTCCGCTATTTTAGTAACTTTTATATCATCGGTCCTGGTACTTGTTGGGTTGTCTATTTCATATACCTGTCCGTCCCAGGTGCATAGTACAAGATGCCCATTTTCCTTGAACTCGATATCACCGACACGCGGCTCGAAACCCTCGGGACGTACTGCAGACAGATCAAAAGCAGGATGTACTTCTTCCAGAGATGCTCCAAATCCCGGTGCTTTATTACTTACCAGGTTCTTTATCCCCGATGATGAAGGCTTGATGTCAAATGGATTATGAGTATATACCGATGCAGGGATGGGTACGTATCCCTCAAAATATTCCAAAAACTCATCCTCCTGCGATGCAGATAGATTGGCATTTTCAGTCCACATCAAGAGAAGGTATTTGTCAAACAAGTGGTGATAAAAGTCAATTTGAAATGAATTAGCTCCTTTTTTCAAAGGAACGTCAATGTTTTCAACATAAGTGCCTTCGTATATGGAACCTTCGGATACAACCTTACCATTAATGGTAAGCCGTCCGCCATTGTTCGCAACAAATTTTAAGTTATAAGTTTTACTGTCCTCCACATTCAGGAAACCATTGACCTCCATTACAAAATCTGCAACAAATCCACTGAAGTTCTCATCAGTATTACGACCCCTATCTGGGTTACCTGAGCGAAAGTCCACCGATGGATAAACATCCGAAGCGTTAGGACTTTGACCGGCCAATACGTCTGGTAGATCGGCGAGGGGTTCTCCGATCTGATAAAAATCTACGGCCACCCCTGCCTTGCGTTCTACATCCCCATCAGGGACTACGGACAGTATATAAGCAGCCATCGCTTTGGCATCTGCTTCTGATACATTCGGATGGGGAGACATTGGCTGCTGCCCCCACACACCTGTTCCTCCATTGATTATTTTCTGCGAGAGTAGATTTACTGTTTCCAATGTAGACTCGTATTTTTGAGCTACCATGTTGTAAGAAGGACCAATTAATTTTTTATCTGCAAAATGACAAGCTGCACAATCATTATTCGCTATAATATCAATTCCTCTGGATGCGAGAACATCCAGATCATCGGAGACAGGAAGATTTGGCTGTGATTCCTCAGCCTCAGCGCTTTCTTCCTCGGCATCTTCTATCGGATCAACATCGATATGGGCGGTAGCTTTTGCTTGAAAAAAGCTCCTGAGATAGGTAGTTCCGTTTGACTTTAACTTCAAAGCACCCTGACCACTGATACTTGATCCCCAATCAAAACTTCGTTCTGAAAAGGAGGAATTTATCCATTCTCCATTAGTTTCAAGATCGTTTTCTCCGGTTAAATGTTCATAAGATGCATTAAGTACTACATCATGAGCTGCAGGTACATTAGCAGTAGTGAACGATCGGCTAAAGCCGGGTTTGCCATCTTTTGAAATATATTCAGGAGTTTCAGAAACATTAATGATTTCACCAGAAGCTAATGTCATTGTATACTTAATTGTAATCTGATCGTTGTTAATGACGTAGCCTTTGTAGCTAACAACCGATGATTTTTCTTTATCATTATTTACGACCGACCAGGGTGTAGTCTCTAACTTTTCTGTTATATAGGCTTCACCCTCAGAAGTTGGCTGTGGTCCGTGTAAATTGTCATAAACCGGTCCTGTGAAATTAATGTTGCCCTTCCAGACTTTGTAAAGCCCACCGATTTTTCCATCATATGCAGCAAACATGTTTTTGTTTAATGCCAGGCCGATCATATTCGGTCGACTGTCAAGGTTTACCCTGACTATCCATGGGTCAAGAGCTCTTTCGACATTGTTAGAGGTCGAACAACTTAGGAAAGTAATGAATGCTAATAGCGTAACATGGATGCAAGTATTTCGGTTCATGATCGAAGTTTGAAATTATTGACAAATCTATCCTGCAACTTACTAAATAAAGATTGGGAAGTATTTTTTTCTCACTATATTGCTATGCAGTTTTAATGGGTATGGGCTCACTCTGTAAATTATCTTTATGAGATATTTGTTTTTACTCATCGCGATTTTCAGTCAAAGTTTAACAATAAAAGCTGATACTAAACACACTGATTTTATTGGTGCTGGGCATGACAATCGAGTTACGGTTATGGCAAGCTCCTCTTCGGGAACACTTTCACAAAGTACCATCGATGGTTTTCAAATAAAAAATATGGAGCAGCTAAAAGATGCATCACGTTTTTTAGCCCAGGCTACATTTGGAGCTGATTATGCAACCATCGAAATGACCGCTGCCATGGGTTATGACAGCTGGCTGGAAGAGCAATTTAATTTGCCTTACACTACAATAGTTGATGAAATGATTGAGCAATCCAGCGAGCCCGAGCCCTATGGAATGTACAATCCATGGTTCAGAGCAGCCTGGATTACCTCCAACCTTACTTCGCCTGACTTGTTAAGACGAAGATTGGCCTTTGTTTGGAGTCAGATTATGGTGATCAACGACAATGCCGATTTTTTTGAGGATAATTCTGATTTTATTGCACATTATTACGATCGATTGGCTTTGTTATCCTTTGCCAATTTCAAGGAATTATTAACACATGTTACCCTCAGTCCGGCAATGGGTCTTTTTCTATCTCATTACAATAATCCGAAAGAAGATCCTGCGAAAAATATTCATCCCGATGAAAACTATGCCCGGGAGATTATGCAATTATTCTCAATCGGGCTTTGGGAGTTGAATAAGGATGGTACGCGGAAGCTAGATGAACGAGGCGAATACATCTCTACTTATAACAACGGTAATATTAAAGAATTCGCTCAGGTTTTTACCGGCCTAAGTAACGGGTTGGAGTGGGGAGAATTTGGGGTTCCTCCTGATGAATTCTACGGAAGTGATTCATGTATCTTCCTAATGACAACACCAATGAAAATGTACAATGAGTATCATGATCAAAGTGAAAAGTTTCTGCTGAATGATGTCGTATTGCCTGCCGGTCAGGATGGTATGGAAGATGTAAAACTGGCATTAGATCACTTAGTCAATCATAATAATACCGCACCATTTATTTGTAAATCACTGATTAAGTTACTCACAAGCTCAAATCCAAGTCAACAGTATGTGAATGACGTCGTGTCAGTTTTCGACCCAAAAGAACCGGAGAATTTTCAAAAAGTAATCAAAGCTATTTTGCTCCATCCGGAGGCTCGCAACCCGGTGACCCCTGACTACACAGGTGGAAAACTCAGGGAACCCGTCGTTCGATTAATGAACTTGTTGCGTGCATTTCCATTGACTCCAAATGGCAGAGGTGACTATCCGATGGATTTTTTCTGCTTTGGTTCAATTACGGGGCAATCTCCAATGGAGTCTCCCAGTGTTTTCAATTTTTTCCTTCCCGAATACCAGCAACCGGGACTTATTGAAGACAAGAATCTTATTGCTCCGGAATTTCACATTCTGAATTCGACTAATGCCGTCGGCATGTTGAATGATTTGGACTTTCGAGTGTTTGAGGACAGATACATGCGAGATTATTGCGTCGATGGTGTTACTAAATATGAATGGGATATTGTAGAGCAAAGAACGGATGAAGGGTCATTTATTATCGACTTTGACGATGAATTAAGATTAGCAGATAATCCGGAAGCCTTGGTAAACAGACTAGACATTCTTCTCGCCAACGGACTATTGGAATCCGAAACGAAAAAAATAGTTGAAAATGCAATTGGCACTATTAATGAACTAAGAGAAAGGGTGAAAATGGCCATTTACCTGATTATGATTTCACCAGATTATGTTATTTTGAAATAGGATATCTAAAATATTGAATATGAAAAAGGACAATAACTATAGCAGAAGACAATTTCTGGGAACAGCAAGTTGTGCCGCTGTTGGGTCCACCACTTTCTTCTCTACACTATTTAACCTGCAATCAATGAGTGCAGCCTCAATGATGAATACAGCTGCTTTGGGTGTTGATGATGATTACCGTGCCCTTGTATGTATTATGCTGGGTGGAGGTAATGATTCCTATAACATGGTGATCCCAACTAATAATGAGCATTACAAGGACTATGCTGCCTCACGATCCAATAATGCTATTGCTCAAAATGAATTGCTCAAAATCAATCCCCTTAAATACAATAATAAAGAATTGGGCTTCCATCCGGTGGCTCCGGAATTACAATCATTGTTTGAAAGAGGGAAACTTGCGGTTGTCAGTAATGTCGGGACTCTTGTAGAACGGGTGACAAAAGCAACGTATGACAATGGCGCAAGACTGCCAAATGGTCTGTTTTCGCATGCCGATCAGGATAAGCAATGGCTCACTTCTATTCCGCAGACAAGTGCGTCTACCGGGTGGGGTGGGAGATTAGCCGATATGGTTCACTCGGCAAACACAAATCAGAATATTTCAATGAATATATCATTGTCAGGCAAGAACGTATTTCAGCTTGGTAGGGAGACTGCAGAATATAGTATACTACCAACGGGGAGTATTGGAATTGAAGGTTACGATGGATCAAGTGCATTAGATCAAATTAGGACAGTGGCGATAAAAAGTATGATGGAAAAGCAATACCAGGACATTTTTAAACAGTCTTATGCCGATGTAATTAAATCCAGTCAGAGTACCCACGAGCTCTTCAGTGCTGCCGTTGCTGACGCCAAAATATCAACTCCTTTTTCCGAGTCAGGGCTATCTCAAAGGTTGAAAATGGTAGCCCGAACCATGAAGGCTCGGAGTAAACTGGGTGCAAGACGACAGACATTTTTCATGCGTTTTGATGGATGGGATCATCATGATGAATTACTGAACAATCACCAGAGCATGCTAGGCGTAGTAAGTAAAGCAATGAGTGAATTTCAGGTTGCTCTCGAAGAGTTGAAATTGGAAGATTCAGTTACAACCTTCACAGTTTCAGATTTTGCCAGAACGCTGACCTCAAATGGGAATGGTACAGATCATGCCTGGGGAGGGAATGTATTAGTAATGGGAGGGAAAGTCAAAGGCCGTGAAATTTATGGGGACTATCCAAATTTGGCATTGAACAATGATATAATGTTAGATGGTGGTGTTTTGATTCCTCAGATATCGACTGACGAGTATTTTTCAGAGTTGGCATTGTGGTATGGAGTAGGTAGAGGAGATTTAGAAACACTCTTTCCTAATATCAATAAATTTTACAGTCCAAGTTCCAATAGTCAGCCATTAGGTTTTATGAATATTTAATACTTAAGAAATGAAATCGATATCACTACTTTCAATTGGCTTTCTATGTATTAACGCTGCTTTTTGTCAATATGCTGAACCTGATGCCGGCATTTGGGTTGAACCCTGGTCTTCCTGCGAAAAGAAAGCTAATCCCAAAGCTGAATATGGCAAAACACATTGGATTCAGTATAACCTTGGGGACGTTCAAAACCTGTCTAAATCCAGAGTCTGGAATGTAAATGATCCTAAAAAGTTAAATCAGGGCTTCAAGAATGTAAAAATTGATTATTCAATGGATGGTCAAAACTGGACTTATTTTGGTGAGATGACTTTTCCTAAGGCAGAAGGACAGGCCATTTATGGAGGCTTTCAGGGTCCAGATTTAGTCGGTGTTTCAGCGAGGTACATTTTGCTCACCGCCGTCAGTAATCATGGTGATAGCAAATGCTCAGGTCTGACAGAAGTTAAATTCAATTTACTGCCCACAAGAGTAGCCTCTACATATGAAGAAAGAGATGATGATGACAAGGATAAAGATGAAAATAAGTGCAAAACGAGCGGGACAGTAATTCTTAAGGATGGAAATAAGATCGAACTAAGCGATTTTGATCCACATCACAGTAGCAGGGATGGATACACCATCGAAACAAATAACGGATGGGTAGATATTGGTTTCAATGAGATCGACAAAGTATACATTAGCCATATTGAGGGGAATCAATATAATTACGATGTGAGAACTAATGCTGGAAAGTCTGTCAAAGGGTTCTCCAATGTATTTCGAAATTTTGTAGATGGGAAGATAGCTGACGCTAATAAAACGATTGAATATTCGGAGATTGACTATTTCACCATTACCACTTGCGATTAGACAATTCCAGTTAACATTCAAGGCATGAACAGATTCGTAATAACTTCTTTAGTAATCACCTTACATTTCCAGGTTTTCGGTCAATTTCGACACCAGGATTTCATTGGGTCTGGGCATGTCAAAGGCATTGCCGTCACCGCCAGTTCATTGCGGGAGACTCCTCCCCAAAGAACAATTGATGGTTTTCCCATCAACAGCATTGAACAGCTTAAAGATGCTTCACGTTTTCTGGCCCAGGCAACTTTTGGAGCAGATATGGCCACCATTCAAATGGTGGCAGCGATGGGTTATGAGGCCTGGTTGGAAGAGCAATTGAGCTTGCCGTACTCACCCATTGTTGATGAAATGTCTGAGCAAATCGGACGGCCTCTAACGAGGAAAATTTTTCATAAATATTTCAGATCTTCATGGATCACTGCGAATATGACCTCGCCCGATCTTCTGCGACAAAGGCTGGCATTTGTCTGGAGCCAGATCATGGTGATTAACGACAACTCAGATTTTTACGAGGATATATCCCAGATGATGGGCTACTATTATGATCAATTAGCTGTAAACTCATTGGGCAATTTCCGCGACTTATTGACAGACGTTACACTGAGTCCGGCAATGGGGAATTTCCTGTCTCATTACAATAACCATAAAGAAGTTCCTGAAAAAAATATTCACCCGGATGAGAATTATGCCAGGGAAATCATGCAATTGTTTACCATAGGTCTATGGGAATTAAATCGTGATGGCACGTTGAAAGTTGACGATCAAGGTCAACCTATTACATCTTATACCAATGCAAATATCAAAGAATTCGCCCAGGTCTTCACTGGAATGGGTAACGGTAATTCTTGGGGCACTTTCGGCGTAAAAGCAGACGAACTTGCAGACAGCATTACTTACATTGTGTCACAACCTATGCGAGTATATGAAGAGTATCACGATCAAAGTGAAAAACATTTACTCAAAGGAACCATTCTTCCCGGCGGTCAGCCAGGAATGGACGATGTTAAGCAAACCATAACTCATCTGATCAATCATGATAATACTGCTCCCTTTATCAGCAAGTCCTTAATAAAGTTGCTGACAACTTCTAATCCCAGTCCGAAATATGTGGATGATGTTGCATCGGTATTCAATCCTGAAGAGCCCGAAAATTTTAAGAAAGTGGTAAAAGCAATTTTACTACACCCGGAGGCCAGGGAAGAGGCTACTGATGATTACACCTTTGGAAAACTCAGGGAACCTCTTGTTCGGTTGATGAACCTGCTCAGGGCGTTTCCCATGACTTCCAATTCCAGAGGAGACTACCCATTGGATATGTTTTGCTTCGGATCAATTACGGGCCAATCACCTATGGAAGCGCCCAGTGTTTTCAATTTTTTCCTCCCGGAATACCAACCGCCAGGCCTGATTGAGGACAAGAATCTTATAGCTCCGGAGTTTCATATCCTAAACTCTACGAACTCGATTGGATCCATAAACGACTTCAATTTCAGAATATTTGACGATAGGTATATGAGAGACTATTGTGTTGAAGGCGTTTACAAATATGAATGGGACATACCAAGTCAACAGGCTGATAATAAGGCTTTTGTTATCGATTTTGAAGATGAATTAAGTTTAACCGATGATCCATCTGCTCTGGTGGACAGACTTGATCTTTTGATCGCCAACGGACTTTTAGAAGCTGGTACTAAAAACATCATTGAAGAAGCGATGGCAGGTATAGAGGATCCGAGGGAAAGGATTGAGATGGCACTATATCTGACCATGATTTCTCCGGATTATGCCATTTTGAATTAACTGGTTTTCTACGTGCGCTATTGTTACCCCACTTATTGATCTGATACTTGTTGTTTGGGAAAGTCAGCTACAGAATTCAATAAGGCGTCACTTCGACCGCAGGGGGAGGTCTCGCTTTTTGAATGAAATATTTTGTTAGAAAGTTTGTTACATTTAGCAACGCGACAATTTTTCAAATACCGATTAAATGGAAAAATTAGAAAAGTATACCCGACGCAAATTCGTAAAGCAGAGCACCTTGGCAGGAGCATTTTTGCCCATAGCCTCCAACTTCACAACTGCACATCCCATGAAACCGATACAGCGTGATGACCAACTTCAGATAAGCATCTTTTCAAAACATCTTCAATTTTTGAATTATAAAGATATGGCAGCGGCGGCCGCTGATATGGGTTTTAATGGAGTGGAGTTGACGGTTCGGAAAGGTGGACATGTAGAGCCGAATAATGTGAAAGATGATTTGCCGAAAGCTGTGGCCGCGATCAAGGAAAGTGGTCTACAATCTAATATGATGGTTAGCGATATAACCGAGTTGAACATTGAAAGCAGATCAGTTCTGGAGACTGCAGCGAATCTTGGAATTCAATATTATAGATTGGGCTATTTTCGTTATCCTGACAATGGTTCAATGCCTGAGGCATTACAGCAATTTAACCAGCAGATGATGGAATTGGCTGTCTTGAGCAAGAATCTCAAAATTCAGGGTTGTTATCAAAACCATGCGGGAACTGGCGTGGGAGCTTCTATGTGGGAAGTTTGGCAGTTATTGGAAGGCACTCCGGAATCTATGGGTAGCCAATATGACATCAGGCATGCCATGGTTGATGGGGGTTATTCCTGGAGAATTGGACTTCGTTTGATCAAAGACCGGATCAAAACACTGGCCATAAAAGACTTTAGGTGGGAGAAAATTGACGGAAAGTGGAGGGTACTAGATACTCCATTGGGAGAAGGCATGGTAGATTTTGTCTCCTATTTTAAAATATTAAAGGAAAACGATATCAAAGTGCCTGTTGCAATACATTTTGAATATGATCTCTTCGGAGCCGAGCATGGAAGCAGGGAAATAGACAAGGCCAATCAGAAAAAAGTATATGCGGCGATGAGCAAAGATCTCAATCTCGTTCGTCAATGGTGGAAAGAAGCCTGATAGTTGATTTTCATCCGGAGGTTTATTAGAAACATGGCATTTTACTCCCACCTTATTATTTGAATAAGTTAAACTGTTGTAGATGAAGATATCCGGCCTTATTCATAATAACCAGGGCACAGATTTCCTCATCATTGCAGGACTCTTTCTTCTGATTGCGTGTCAAAATCACCCTTCAGGGAAATTATTCCTAAGAGACAGGGATCCCTGGGTGATGCGATCAGTACTCGATCAGCAAGCGAGAATGGTTACACTCGCACTTCACCAGGATGCCTATGCTGCTTACAATACTGAGAATTGTGCTTTGTATAAAGTTTGGCGAGGTGGTGTGCATTGGGATGGCGCTCCTTTTAATAATGTTAAAACAATACAACCCAAAAGTTGGGGTGATGATTATTTGGGAAGACCTATTGACGAAAAACCGTGGAGAATTCAGCGTAACGGACAGCGAGTAGTAGTTGAGCCGCAATTCAGAGGTTATTTCCTTGAGGATAACCAGGTCACCTTTCGATATGAATTGGTGTTATCCAATGGAAGTATTGTCACTATCTATGAGCAACCGGAATTTCTTCCACTTGATGGAGGAAAGGTCGGTTATCAAAGGATTTTTCGAACGGAGGATGTCCCAGATAACTTATATATCTGGAACGGAAGTCTGCAACTACCTCGGAACGGAGAAGCAACTTTTGTAGACTATTTTGAACCATTTCCACAACTAAATGACGGACCAACCCGCCAGCTATCCGAATCTTCAACGCAAAATTGGTTGGATCGCAGTGGTTGCAATACTTGCCACGAGATCGACTTGCGGACAATCGGTCCGTCATATAGGGAGATTGCTGGGAGGTACGATCAGAATGCCGAGATCATTGCGGAACTAGTCAAGAAAGTCAAGAATGGTGGATCCGGAGTTTGGGGAGATGTGCCCATGCTGGCGCATCCGGATTTGCCTGAGAGTGCA
>JAQCLE010000116.1 GCA_027592755.1 Bacteroidota bacterium
AATAGACAACTCAGGATACCCTTGATCATCGGTCATTATGACAATAACATTTGGCCTATTTTGTGCTTGTACTTCTCCATAAACAGCAATAGTGATGCATATAGCCAAGCTAAAGAAAATAATGATATTGTTTTTCATAATTATTTGGTTCTTTATGCTACCAATTGGGATTCTGTCCTAAATTCTCATTGAGTTGTACTTCTGTATTCGGAATTGGCCACAGATAATCCCTGCTGGGATTAAAATCCCTCACAAAACTTGCGTCGATTACTGTTTGCAAATCCCCGTTACCATCTACATAGGTCATACCATTTATAGGGCCTGGTAGCACTGTCTCTGCAGTTTTCCATCGACGAATGTCGAAATACCTTAATCCTTCAAAAGCCAATTCTACCAATCTTTCGTTTCTTACAATTTTCCTCATATCCGCTTGCGCACCCATTGCAATAGGTGGCATATTGACATCAGCTCTTTGACGTACTTCATTAATTGCGTCGATTGTGCTCTGATCTATGTCATTTGCTTCAATTTTAGCTTCGGCATAAGTTAGTAGCACTTCGGCATAACGTATCAACATAATATTTATACCGCCGTTCGAAGGGTTATTTCTGTCGCTGTAATTAAAATATTTCCTTACGTTGAACCCGGTAGCAGTAGCATCCTGTGTAGATCCTACTTGATCAAGCGTTCCACTGCCAGGTCTTGGATCGTAAGTACTTCCATCAGGTAAGATATCCCCCAGCAAAAATGTAGAATATCTCAAACGAGGATCCCTATTGGTATAGGGGTCAAACGGATCAAAACCGCTTGTAGGATCATCTATGGCTTTTCCATTTGTCATTTCAAAAGCATCAACAAATTCTTTTGTGGGTACTATCCCACTACTATTGGTGACATTTGATATGCTTATAGGGGATAGTAATGTATAAAGAGTGTGGCTTTGAATATTTGCTACATATTGTCGGCTCAATATGGATTCCGAACTATTTTGAGCTGGGTAAGTGAATAGGTCCTGGTATGAAGGGTACAAACTATATACGCTCAAATCCATAACCGCTTTCGCCGCTGCTGCTGCATCTGACCATCTTCCTGCAAAAAGATTTGCCCGTGCCTTGAGTGCCAGGGCTGTGCCCTTGGTTATCCTGCCAACTTGTGTGGTTGTGTTGGGTAGATCAACGGCTGCTTCAGCCAGATCTGTTGATATGAAATCCCAAACCTGGGCAACGGGGGTCCTTGAGACCGTCCGACTTTCTTCTAAAGTTATTTCCCTTGTAAAAAGAGGAAGATCACCCCATAACATGGCCATTTTTGTGTATAAAAATGCCCTCAACACTTTTACTTCAGCTGCATATTGTGCGACCAAATCAGGATCTGCAGCTTCTATTCTCGAAACATTTTCCAAAAACCTATTTGCAGCTTGTATTCCTTTAAAATCATACTCCCACTCATTCTCTACACCTAAATGTGATGCATCGTAAGCATTTAGTGAAATCTGAGCATTCTGACGCCATGTGAGGGATATGTGGGCTATGTCCGACATTCCATCCCATTCCAAAAAACGGGCTACATCCTCATTTATTAAATATTGGTATATAGCGTTTGCTGCAAATTCAGCATCCTGATCCGTTTGCCAATAGATTGCTGAGGAAATACGGTCAGTCGGTACAGTTTCCAAAAAGTTGTCATCGCATCCACCAATTAATACCGTAATCAGAAAAATAACGCCTATTTTTATTTTATGTATCATCATCTTTCAATTTAAAAATTAACATTAAAACCTAAAGTAACCACGGACGTTTGTGGGTAATACTGAGTCCGATTTTGTGCACCTCTTACCTCCGGATCAATAAAGAGTTTTTTATTCAATTCTGAAATAGTAAATAAATTAGTGCCTGAGACATATACGGCCAAATTCGACATTTTTAATTTTTCTGTTATGTTATTTGGCAAATTATAGAGTAGTCGAGCATTTTTTAAACGAAGATATGATCCGTCCCAAACATCTCTTGACGAACCTTGAAGGTTTCGAACATCACGCTTAAGTGGTCTTGGGTAGCGTGCATTACGATTATCCGGGGTCCAGTAGTTGTTTTCAAGATCTGTAACGGTAAACCCTTCCCAGATGCCCATTTCAGCTATCGCACCGCCAATAAGAGCATCAACACCTCCAACACCTTGGAATAAGAGGCTCAGATCGAATCCTTTGTAGGCCAAATTAAATGCGGCGCTGACAGTATATTTAGGGAATGTTGAACCAATGTTTGTCATATCATCTGCAGTGATTCTCCCGTCGTTGTTTCGGTCGACATACTTTACATCTCCCAGTCCCCAGTTGTTATTCAAAGTAGGGTAGGTATCCAGCTCATCTTGTGTTTGAAAATATCCATCTGCCTTGTATCCCCACATTGTATTGATAGGTAATCCCTCAGCAATAATCCTTCGGGTCTCTCTTCCTCCACTTATGAATGGCCCTATGCCTGCCAGATCAATAACTTCATTGTGGTTATAAGTAAGTTGTAAATTAACATCGAGTTTAATCTCATTAATATTGTGGTAGCTTTTCAATAAAATTTCAATTCCTTTGTTATCTACCCTGCCTGCATTCTGAAAGCTGGCATTTAAACCCAAGACGCTAGGAACCGGCAATAATAGAAGTATATCATCTGTCCTTTTGTGATAATAATCAAAACTTAAAGAGAATTTGTTATTTAAGAACTCAGCATCAAACCCTAAGTCGAGTTGGGTTGTGGTTTCCCAGGAAATGTCACTATTGGCCAAATCGGTTTGAACATAACCTGGGGCGAAAGAATCGTTAATCACGTACCCCTGAATAGTCAAATTCTCGTAAAAACTATACAAATCAATTTGCTGGTTGCCCGTTTGTCCCCAGGAAGCCCTCAGTTTAAAGTCATTTACAGCTTCTTCCATTCCACCCCAAAAACCTTCTTCGGACACACGCCAGCCAGCGGAAAGAGATGGGAAGAATCCATATAAATTATCACCGGTAAACCTGGACGAGCCATCATAACGGCTGCTAAATTCAAGCAGGTATTTATCCTTAAAATTATAGTTCAATCTACCAAAGTAGGATCTCAACGACCATTCATAGTCCCTTCCGGAGTTATTCTTTGTATTGTCATTCACCCCTGCATCTAAGGATTGTATATCATTGTTGTAGAATTCCTGACGATAAGCCGCAAGATCACTATTCCTGTGATAAATTTCAGAGTAACCACCGAGAACACTAAAATTGTGATCGTTAACATTGAATGAATAATTAATCAAATTATTCAGGGTCCACTCGCTGTACTTGTTTCTCGTTTCGTCAAGTCTGTTGATCAAGTTCACTTGCCTCCCACCTGTATTAGGATCAACTATATTATACACGTTTTGGTATCGATGTTGTGAAAGGTAATCTGCCCTTTTCCCATATTGAACAGATAAAATTAGGTTTTTCACAATCTCCCACTCGCCCTTAATATTTCCAAATATATAGTCTGATGCAAAGTTATTCGAACCTTGAGCTTCAGCGAAAAGCAGCGGATTATTACCAAGGCTACTTACTCCATAACTCCCGTCAGGATACCTCGGGACAGCCCATTGAGAACCAAGCAACAGATGAGTAAATACTTCCCCATCCGAGTTATAAGGCTCACGGTATTGTTTATTCCTGTAATGAAAGTCAGCACTAGCCTTAATCTTAGGCGAAATTATGAAATCATTATTTAGTCTTATTTCACTAATTTCTGCATCCGAATTGGCAATAATACCGTCTTGCTCTTGGTAACGTATACTTGCAGCTGATTTTACATTCTTTGAGCCTGCCCTGAACGAAAGGTTATGGCTATGTTGAAGAGCTGTGCTCAATACAGCATCATGCATAGTTTGTGGTAAAGGATATGTGAACCTATCGGTGGAATTTACATGTGTTTGTATTTGATCTTCTGTATATCTTGGTGTCAAATTTGAATTGGTGAAGGCAAGGTTTTGCAAGCGCATATAAGCCTCAACCTCCATGTGTTCAGGTACATTATTGGCTGACTGGAAAGCATAGTAGCTATTGTAGGAAACCGATATCTGTCCATCTTCCCCTGATCCACGTTTAGTGGTGATCAATAATACGCCATTTGCACCTCTTGATCCATAAATAGCAGTTGAAGAAGCATCCTTTAATAGTGAAATGGATTCAATATCATTTGGGTTGATGTCAGTCAAATCCTGTTCAATACCATCAATAATTACCAAAGGGTCATTTTTATCGTTTAAAGTTGTGACCCCTCTTACCCGCATTGTTATATTCGGACTTCCGGGAGAGCCTCCCTGATCAACAACAGTCAACCCGGATACATAACCTTGTAAAGCCTGCTGGACATTGGAAGTAGTCCTTGAAATAATTTGTTCATTTGTTACAGTACTCACCGCATTTGTTAGACTTACCTTCTTTTGCGTTCCATACCCCACCACCACAATTTCTTCCAATGCCTTGATATCTGGTACCATCATCACATCGATCACAGTTCGGGTGCCTACCAATACTTCTTCAGTGATGAACCCTATAGAACTGAATACCAACACGGTATTGACATCTGACACATCTATTTTGTAATTCCCATCTATGTCAGTGACTGTACCTAGTGCAGTTCCTTTTATCAATACATTGACGCCCGGTAGCCCTTCTCCATCTTCCTTAGAGGTTACCTGCCCGCTAATGCGAACAGCCTGAAGATTGGGTTGGATAATTACATTATTCTCATTAGTGTAAGCAACTGGTGGGTCGCCAATGGAATCTTTAACAGTACCACTAGAGGCAGTAAACCCAATTCCTAAGACGAAAATAAAAAGGAGTCTTGGCATAGGGTATAACATTAGGTTCAAGTTTGTTTTGCTCATAATCTATCGGTTAAAATATTTGAAGCGTTAATAATACTCGTATTGAAAAATCCAGTTTACATAACACAAAGTTCTTTACTAATTTTGTTAGATGGAATATGATATTTGTACTAATTATTTAGAAATATTACCGTTCTAAGAATATGCTTGTTACTTATTGAATTTATCAAAAACTGCAATTTGCCTACCAATTACCTGAGCGGTGCTACCCTAATACATGGAGTATGAATACATATGGGTAGAAACTGATCATCAATCTATTGCTACGCCAGCTACAAAACATTTGGCGGAGGGTGGATTTATAAATTTTGGATTTGCAGTACCTGATTTTAATTGGTCAAGATGGAGAAAGGAACATTTTGAAAAGGGCCTAAGGCAAGGGTTTTTAATGCTATACTTTTTATTCTCTGAATATATGAAAATGGTATTGGTTATAGAGCAACAGGAAAACACCCGGCACTGACTTAAAACTTTTCCTAAGCCAAAAGAGAAACAAATTTATTTGTCAGTTATTAAAGGATGGATATTTTCTGCATTAATCATTTATAAAATCAGTTTCATATCTGATGCATTTATCCATACCGGAACTATTACTTCTCTATGGATTACCATGACGAAAAAAACTATCCAGTATATAGGTTTAGGTTACATAGTGTAACGGTTGTGAAGATATTACATACGCAATGTTACACATAAGAAAATCAATTATTGGAGCTCAGAAGATTTAATTTTCGCAATTAAAAAAAATCGTAAGAAGTTGATATTAAGACTATTATAAAGCGTTTCAAAAGAATATTATTTTTTAAGTCATAATTTGGTATCCCTTTTGCAACAAGACAATCTAAAAACGTTTACAGTTTTCTGTGTTTTCTCTTTTCCTGAGTTTCTGTCTTTTTAAAAAAACAAAAGGTAGATGACACTTATTCTTCATATAGAATGTGAGGTTTTCCAAAATTACAAAAGACTGTAGAGTAATTAATCTAGCAGTGTACGAAGAATCAAATATTGTAAAAAAAGTCAAAGAATGAAATTTAAAACAATAGCAATTATCTGGGCATTCATCTCATGCTCATGTATAGATCAGCAGACGGGTTCGCACGATAAACTGACCTACCATTATGATAAACAGCGATCAGGCTGGTATCCCAATGAAGCCATGCTTAAGCCGGAATCCGTTTCGGGATCCAGGTTCGGCCAGTTGTGGCAAACGCCGCAGTTCGATTCGGTTGATGGTAGTGAGCCCCGGCTTTTCGCGTCACCGCTTTACGTAGATCAATTGACGCTCTCAAGCGGCCCCTATCAGGAAAAAACCTTCTCCGTGGTTTTCGCCGCGACAGATGTCGGTTACCTATACGCGGTGAACGCCACTGCTGTCGACGATATCGCGCCTGGAACAATTCTTTGGAGCCGCCGCATAACGGAAAAGAGGTCGAGGTGGGGCAATATTAGTACTCCTATCATCGACTTGGAGCGCCAGCGTATCTATGTGGTTGGTAACGACATCGGCAGTCACTATGTACATGCCATGGCTCTGGGGAGCGGAGAAGAAATAGAAAACTGGCCTGTAACAATCGACACGGTAGCGATTAACAGGCCAGGCATCAACAAAAACGGAGCCGCGAAGTTCCCGGAGGAGCGTAGACTTATTCAGCGCTCTGCGCTAAACCTTAACTCAGATGGGTCACGATTATACGTAGCATTCGCTGGTTCAGGCTCGGGGTGGATGGTGTCAGTCAACACCCGTTCTGCCTCCGTGGCCTCAGCATTTTCCGCCACTTCACTCACCGAAGAAAAGAATGGAGGGATGTGGGCTTCTGCGGGACCATCCATCGACTCGGATGACTATGTCCATGTGGCGACCGTAGCTCAGAATAGTGTCGCTATCAGGCAGCAGGGGATATCTGCAATCTTTTCGGATAGCGAGCATAACTGGGGACAGTCGATTATCCGTTTGAGCGATAATCAGGAAAAGGGATTCGAACTTGTTGGCACATATTCGCCGTTCAACTACGCGCAGTCTCAGGTAATGGACATCGATCTAGCCAGCAGTGGCACAGTTGTGATCGATCTGGACCCTGCCACAACCAGCACGCCACATCTGCTCGTTTCAGGGGGCAAACAGGGCAATGTCTACTTGTTAGACCGAGATCATATGCCAGGATCGCTCGTGAAACGTCCTCCAGTATCCGAGGACTCCGAAACAGACGGATCTTTGCTGGCACCGGATATCCAGCCTCAGTTTGGGAAACCGGGTCCGCTCAACGTTTTTGGGCCTTATGAGGATCGCAACGGAATGAACAATCAGGCCAGGAGTCGGAGTACCGCAGCTTATTTCAAAAGCGAGAACGGTAAAAATTATGTATTTGTTACGGGCAGTGCAAAGACCGGCGAGAAAGTTGACATAAGCATTCCACCAGGCTTGGCACGACTCGAGATTGTCACTGCTCCCGGCCAACCAGCCTATTTGAGAGTAGATCAATTGGAGGTAACGCAGACGTTCCACAATCCGGGGTCACCAATAGTGACAAGCAGTGGAGGGCGAGACGCTATCGTTTGGGTATTGGACACTAATGCGCCTAGAACCACGCCCCTGAGAGGCCGGAATGCCCCTCATCCAGTTCTCTATGCCTTTGATGCCCTTACGTTCAAACTTCTCTGGAAGAGCGCGCCGGACGAGCTGGCATCAACCGGAAAATACAACGAACCCGCAATTGCGAGAGGGGTTGTCTATGTTGGAACTGATCGCATCCAAGCCTTCGGCCTGTTGCCGTCGGACCAGGCTTCGCATCCGATTTTTCCGACACCATTCAAGACATATGCCGAGAAAGCCATCGTCGATCCTAAAATCTTGGAGGCCGGGCGGACAATATTAATGGAACGTTGCATTAGCTGCCATGTTTCAGGTCAGCCAGGGATTCCCACCCTCGACATAATCAGTAAACTGGAGGGATCCGTTATTGTTGATGCACTCATGAACGGAAGCATGGCACCACAGGCTGTAGGCCTGAGCGAAACGGATGCGCAGGCAATTGCGGCCTTTTTAAATGAGATTTCTGACCAATTTGGAAACTAAAAATCGCTTGAACATAATAATTTGGCAGTGTCCCAATTAGTGTGTCTGTAGAGAGGTTTTCCACAATTAATTTCACCTAAAGATAAAAATTTATCAATCTCCATAAGGATACTATATTTTCTGCATCATTCATCTATAAAATCAGTTTCAATATCTGACGCATTTATCCATGTTGGAATTATTGCTTCTTTATTGATTACTATCTTGTCATAAAGATTTCTGTATTTATCCCATGTGTATTCATAAGTATGAAAAATGTCCCCTTCTCCGAACATCCTTGGATCTGATTGATTCTTTAATTCCTCCTCCATTTTGATAATTAGATTACCCCTAATTGATTCATGGTTTTCCTCAGATGAGAGGTTGCTAATACAATATGGATCATCGGGTAAATAGAAAAGTTCTTCATCCGGTCGTTTACCAAACGACCAATCCCAGTAAAATTTGGTTTCAGCATTATGCCGTGACTCTAAGATTTCTGTCTTTGTAGGACTCCCATCAACTGTGGAATATCCACACTCTGGGTTGCAAGCGGGCCACAAATCGGGCCGGTAATTTCGCAGGTACATCCAGCCGTCTTGTACAATTCCCCGTATAGGATAACCATAATCGTTTGGCCGTCCTACATCGTGACGCTCCTTTCCAATCAACACATAATCCCTGAAATCCTTGTTCTCTCCTTTCAAAAACGGAAGCAGACTTGTTCCGGAAGTCACCTGCATTCCACTCTCATCCCAATTTATTCCTACTAACTCCAAAAAGGTAGGAGCAACATCAATGAGGCTGACGTATTCTTCAACCACACGCCCCGGGTTTTTGATATTTTTCCCCCACATCATTGCCAACGGAATATGGTTCGAATAGTCGTATTCATCACTTTTGGCCCTGGGAAATGGCATCCCGTGATCAGAAGTAACTATGACTATAGTATTGTCTAACTCTCCTTTACTTTCAAGAAAGTCTAATATTTTGGTAACGTGAGAATCAAAATACTCAATCTCCAAAGCATAGTCCAGCATATCTGTTCGCACGATATCATTATCGGGAAAAAATGCAGGTACTTCCTTTATATCAGACAACTTTTTACCTGCTTTTAACGAAGAGCCATACTCATATCTGCGGTGCGGTTCACGCCCACCATACCAGAAATAGAAGGGTTGGCTATCCGGCTTATTCTTAAAGAAATCGATAAAATTTTCTGAATAGTCAACCTTGGCGATACCTGTCGTAGGTGGGTCAAGAACTTTAGAATCCCATCGCTTACCAGATAGTTCTCTCTCCTTACCATCAACCTCTCCAGGATTACCGGGCCCCCAGCCTTTGCCTGTGTAGCCCGTAAAATACCCAAAATCTTTAAGTGCCTCGGGATATGTTTTAAACTCGGCAGGGAAATTGTTAAAATGGTTGGCTGCTTCTTTTAATTGCCACGAATTTCTGGCCGTAAGCAAACAAGCTCTCGAAGGGGCGCACTTTGCATTGGGTGTATAGGCATTAGAAAATATAATCCCCTCACTTGCCACACGGTCAAAAGCCGGGGTTTCAACCCAGGGGTATTCTTTGCCCATGTGACCTGCATCGTCAGCAATACATATTAAAATGTTGGGAGTAGTTATAACATCTCCATCATTGCACCCAATAATGAATATTGCCAAAAGGAGAATTGCGATATTCTTTATCATTTTATTCATTTATTCCATCAAAAAAATTTTTCTCAATATCAGATGCATTTATCCATGTTGATTATGACAACCGAATTGTCAGGCTAAGTTTTAGGTACATGTTTTTACACCGCTACCGCATCAGCGACAATATTATCAAAGGGATCATTCGTCATATTATCCACATCAAAATTGCGTTCACTGGTGAAGTAATCAGACGGGTCTGGCTCTTTTAAATCTTTCCTGTAAATACCAATGGGGATTGTGCTACGATGATGGTAGGTATTAATAGCATCAATCATGTCCGGTGCCAGGGGATGGACTTCATTGTAACAAACACCAAGGAGGCTCACTTTACCCTCAGTTTGCAATCCATGAAGCACAGCCAAAGCATCAACATCATCCACATCAAGAGTCATATCTGTCTCAAAAATCACTTTCACCGGATCCGACTGAGCAAGCACAAGGTTACAAGACAAACAAAAAATTGTAATAATAAATGTTACTAAAAGTGTTTTTACTGGGTTTCCCATATTTCTATTTTGTTACATCCACCGTTTTCAAACACCTAAAATTCAGCTTTAAAGGGCTTATCATCATAAATAACCGCATACCTCAATTCTACTTTCGCGTGTTCAACCGGGTTTAGAATTTTTATCATAACCTTATGGTTTCCTTTGGGTAATTGATACCTCCAAAAGGGCGTAAACCTTCGCTTGTTTCTCTCTGTTGGTAACTTCGCTTTTTCTACCAATTCACCATCGATATACAGTTCGGTTTCAAAAACATGATTTTTGTCACCGAGATCTTGAATATCGGGCGGGCCTGCCAGGGCAAAGCCAATTCCTTCAAATTCGAATGAAATCTCACGCTCAGTTTGATTTGGAATTATCTTTTCTTTTGGATAATGACCTTCGAAAGCTACTTCCAGAGGAATAGTTTCTTGCTCTTGTATCCTAATGATTACTTCATCCTTTTTGACTTTCCCTTTATTTCTGACTATCATTTCTTCAGCATGTCGATATGACATCTCGTAAGCCAGGTTGTATGAAATATCGGTTCCCATGAATGGAAGGTTTTCTACTTTATCGAGGCCCTGTGCCCAGAAAGGTGGGATTTTATCATACCCTACTAAAGCAGCCAACACACCACCTGCAGTTGCCGGATTGCAATCAGCATCATCACCACATCGCGTAGCAATTTCAAAAGTTCGGGTAAAATCTCCCCGGCCATAAAGCAGACCCGTAACAACCCAGGCTGCATTGATTTTCGCATCGATATTAAAAGGTTGAAACACTCCTAATGGCGAGCCAATATCCTCGCTCCATTTACGATTGGTTTTGACCCATGTTGATTTCCAATCGCTTGGCTCCTCTTTATACCATTTGATAACATCCTTGATGCACTGAGCAAATTTGCTCTCAGCAGGAATCACTTTTATTGCGTCCTCAACGATAGATTGAATGTCAATTATATCATTAGAAACAAGAGCCTTTGAATATAAGGTGGCTACAAACACTCCTCCATAGTAGCCATCTCCATAATTCATGATATGTCCTACCTTATCGCAAATTTTGACAGCAGAATTCACCATCCCAGGATTCATCAAACCGGCAAAGTCGGCTTCTATCTGAAAATCTATATCGTCAGCACAAGGATTGTTCAACCAGTGACCGGATTGTGGTGGTGTAAGGCCGTTTTGAATATTATACCGGGCCGATTGATTGGCAAACCATAACTTGTAATCTGCGTTGGCAAAAGAATTTGCAAATGACTGTGCCGGTGCATCCACTCCTTCTTCTTCTATCACTTTCATGAATGAAAGGTCCATGTAAATATCGTCATAAGTTCCGGGGCGTTCCCTGAATTCAACGGCCAATGAAGAATCATTCCATTCAAGCTTTTGATAGTCCTGGATATAAGTTGAATTGTATTTGAATTCAGCGGGCACCCCAAATGTCACACCTATGGTTTGTGCGGCCCATGCCCCTTTAATTTTGTTCTTTAAGAAATCCTTGGAAATCGTTATTTCCCCTTTTTCTTTATTAAATGTCACACTCATCCGAACCTTTATGAATAAAGTTGCAATATCCCGTAATGCTTAATGTTTGCCACGTTT
>JAQCLE010000117.1 GCA_027592755.1 Bacteroidota bacterium
ACGTGGCAAACATTAAGCATTACGGGATATTGCAACTTTATTCATAAAGGTTCGGATGAGTGTGATATTTTTTCTTATAAACTGTCTTTAACCCACAAACCCGTAAATTTATTTGAAGAAAAAAAAAAGCAATAAACGCTATTAAAAGTGCTAATTGACAATTCATGATATTCAGATATCTAAGATTAACACTGCTATTAAGTCTTCCCATCATTGCAGCTGCTCAGCCCGATTCTATTCGCTTCAAATTGTCTTTTACAGGAGATTTCAGGTTTCGGATAGAACAAGACTGGGATTCAAGAAAATCAGACGGCAGCTACCGCGATGATCGTACCCGGTTACGTTATCGCCTCCGTTTCGGATTTAACTATCAATATAACCAATGGGCAAGTTTTGGAATGCGATTGAGAACTGGCTCTGCAAAACATCAACAAGATCCTCAGGTAACCTTAGGAACAGGTAGTGAAGAGTTTGGCACTTTGTCTGTAAGTTTCGAAAAGTTGTTCTTTCAAGCGAAACACAACTGGTTTTCAGGATGGGTTGGTAAAAACACCTTTCCCTTTGAAAAACAAAATGAATTATTCTGGAGTGATAATGTATTTCCTGAAGGGGTTTTTATAAGTGGGAAGCTTTCCGGTAAATCGAATGCCTTGCAATCCCTCCAATTAAACTTAGGGCATTTTATTGTAAGTTCAGCTGGCAATTCCCTGAATGCTGACCGCTATTTCCAGGGAATTCAATTGCTATCAACACACTGGAACAATCGACTGAAGGTATTTCCTTCCTTCTATTATTTCCACAAAATGCCTGATATTCCAGATGGTAAAGGCACCTATGACATTAACTATTCCATTTTCCACCTGGGTGCCAAAATCAAAGTTCTTGAAAGACCAGCAATTAGCATCGGTGTAGATTATTACAACAATTTTGAAGATTTGAATCAGAAAGACTCTATTCCTCAAGATTTACGAGATCAGAATCAGGGAATTGTTATGGGTTTATCATTGGGATCTTTCCAAAATAAAGGAGACTGGACCATTCAAACCTATTATACCTACCTGGAAAGGTTCGCTGCCGTGGATTTTCTTGCGCAAAATGACTGGATGCGGTGGGATTATTCTTCTCAGGACTCTCCGGCTGGCAGATTGACCAATTACCACGGAGTTGAATTATTGGCTGGATACGTCGTAAATAAACAATTCAAAGTCAATATGCGGTATTTTATTGTTGGGCAAAAAATTCCTTATGGTACGACTAAGGAAACCAATAACAGAGTTCGGCTCGACCTCGATATTGGATTTTAATGCCAAATTGCCCAACACTGATAGTTAAGACAATAAACTTCAAACCAGCAGTTCAATTGCTAACTCACCCCAATATTTAACAACACCCGGAATACCAAATCTGATTGTTCTTAATTGCTAACTTAACTTATATAAATTAGTAACCATTATCAATTGAATTCTATTTCAGACTTAATTCGTAAGAAAACTTATAAAAATGAAATTCCAATATTCGAAATCATTGATTACGACAATCAGCCTCACCCTTTTTTCAACTTTCCTTGTTGCTCAAGGGAACGTAGAATCTTTTATCTACGGTGACCCCCTACCCGATGCTCCGGATTTAGCATTTCGGGGAGACTATCAAATTGGCGTTCGTACCCTCGATTTTGTCAATATAGACCAAATAGATGTCCTGAATTCGAAAGAAGGTATTGATCTACTATATGATCGACCACTGAAAGTTGAGATTTGGTATCCGGCTCTTCTATCATCCGGAACTGATGAAATAGTTACCTATGATCAGGTCATGGGATCATCGAATGATCCCAAACGACCATTAATCCCATTTAATTTCCTGGGAAGAGCTTCACGCGATGCCGGTCCCCAATCCACTGATGGCCCCTATCCACTGATCATTGTATCTCATGGGTATTTAGGTTCAAGGCTTCTTTTGACGTATCTGACCGAAAATTTAGCCTCCAAAGGTTATGTCGTCGTTGCCATTGATCACACCGAATCAACATTTAAGGATGCTGCTGGTTTTGCAAGCACATTACTTAATCGTTCGAAAGATATACGCTTCATACTCAACCAAATCGCAACTTTGAGTAAACCCGCCGGAACTCATTTTTTATCGAATCTGGTTGATGCGGATAATACTGCCATTATTGGCTATTCAATGGGAGGCTACGGTGTTTTGAATGTTGCAGGCGCAGGTTATAGCGAGCAGTTGAGCACCTTTTTTGGATCGATGACAGGTGGCAGTAAAGCAATAGAAGTGCTCACCACCAATAATGCAGCTTATAAAGCAACTCTTGATCCGCGAATAAAAGCAGTTGTAGCTTTTGCTCCCTGGGGCATGGAGCGAGGTGTCTGGAATGCCGAAGGTCTAAAAGGATTGAGTGTCCCAACTTTCTTTGTTGCAGGCAGCCAGGATGATATCTCCGGCTACGAAAAAGGTATCAAAGCCATTTTTGAAGGAGCTATTAACTCTGATCGGTATCTACTCACCTATGAAAATGCCCGTCATAATGTTGCGCCAAATCCTCCACCGGTTGAATCACTGGCTCCGGGTTTACACTTCGATGAATACTATCGCTATGCTGAGCCTTCATGGGACGAACGTCGCATCAACAACATCAACCAGCACTTTGTTACAGCATTTCTCGGAATTCATTTGAAACAAAAGGAATTTTTGAAATACCTTGAACTCAATGAGAATTCTAACATAGAAACCTGGACTGGATTTAAACCGCGTTCATCAACAGGATTAGAACTTTTACATGGAATGCCTGAGTAATGATTATGGATTCCAACTTCGTTTCGACCTCATTCCACTCATCAAAAAGGTCGATTATTTGCAGACTAACGTCTACTATCCCTTGTATCTTAGCTACGATTATATAAACGGTTAAACTATTGATAATAAAAGCCGTCTATTAGAAAGGTTAACCTATTCCAAACATCATGAAGATTGATAAAAAACGGTTCATTCTCATTTCAATCATCCTTTTCTCATGCTTTTCTGGCTTAATGGCCCAGCATGGTGGTGGTTTTGATCCAAACGAGATGATTTTAAGAGAAAAACAAAATTTATATCGAGAAGTAGCCAGCCTTTCAGATGATCAAAGAATGTTAATTGACGGAATTTATGATGAATTTGCTCAAAGCCTTACCGAACTGAGGGAAGAGGTACAGAAAACCCGAAATTGGGAGGAAATGCGCCCAAAAATGCAGGCTTTAAGAGCGGAAAAGGATGGTTTGATGGTCGATGTTTTGAATGAAGAGCAGTATGCTATTTACAACCAGCTTTCTGAAGGTGAGCGGGTTCAGCGGGAGAATCGACGTCGGGAGTTCTCACCTCCTGTTAACTGATAAATGAAATCATTAGTGGCCAGTTAAAATAGATCAAAGTTTAGTTGAATATAGTTTTGTTCTTTGACATCTTGATAAATAGGGTTTGACAAAAGCTCCTTCAAAGGTATTTTGTCGAGTAAAGCAACGCTTAAAATCTGTAATATCTCGTAATTTGAGCGAGTCGATTTGAGTTTGCTTTTTATGATTACCACTAAACAGTAGGTGGTGATGGCCGTATAGATTTGAACTTTCACCGCATTGGGTGAAGTACCCCAAAAGGATTTTACTTTCAGATGTTGCTTTATCCATTTGAAGAAAAGTTCGATCCTCCATCTATACTTGTAAAGCAATGCTACATCTTCTGGGGGCAGATCAAAATTGTTGGTGATGAAAACGAATCGCTTTTCTGTTTCCTTGTCAATAAATCTTATTCTGCGAAGAGGGCTTGGATATTTTTCTGAGGAATAAAAGCCCTTGAGATTGATAGTCTGGTCACAGAGAACACCTTTCTTCTTTTTCACTTTACGAGAAGTGATCCGAATAAAATTCAAATTATCCTTGGCTCGTGTCACGAAATAGGCTCCACATTGATTGATTTTAAACAGTCTTTTAAAATCCACATATCCACGATCTAGCACATAAAAACCGCCTGTTTCGTACTTTAAGACATCCAATCCATGCACATCATGTGTTGCTCCTTCTGTGATATGAACAAAACATGGGATGGAAGTTTTGACATCAAGCAAGGTGTGAATTTTAACGGCAGCTTTTGTCGTTCGGAATTCTGCCCACCAAAAAACACTAAGGCATAGATCGATTACTGTTGAATCAAAAGCATAAACCGGGCCTGCAAT
Source organism: Bacteroidota bacterium (assembly GCA_027592755.1). Lineage (GTDB taxonomy): Bacteria > Bacteroidota > Bacteroidia > Cytophagales > Cyclobacteriaceae > JAJCYL01. Next base: position 4,217 of record JAQCLE010000117.1, read on the forward strand.
ATCCAACGTAAAATCAGCATCAGGTTGTGAGCATGCTCTTGCCCGATCAATCATCGCATAAGCAAAGTCCTCAAAGATTCTATAATCTCGCTGCTCATTTGCAAGCTGCAAGTTTGATCTGGTGACATTCTTTCCAAAACCTAAATGGTAAAACTTTCCCTTGTGCGGACTTATGCTAACAAGCAGGTCGCGAAGACTATCGCGTCCACAAAGTTGACCGAACATCATGCACAACAACTGGTTCCAACAGGTAAAATGTTTTACATAGCGGTTGCCATTATAGCGATCAACGCAACGATCAAATATCCGTGAGGGTAAATGAAAGCCAATCTGAGAAAATACGTATTTGCCAGTGTGCATAAATTCGATTTTTTTCGAATCTATGGTTCAAATCGTCACCGTCAGTTTAAGAGCCTAAACCCTTGTAAATCAAGACTTCAAAGAACGTTTTAAATATTTTTAATGGCCACTAATGATCATAAATATAAGAAGAAAAGTTTTGAGGAAGGTGTGCTATATACTTTCTACCTAAGGTAGGTGTTGTCACCGACCTTGGCAGACTATAAATTTCCAGAATCATTCTATAAATTAGTTCCATGCATCATGGCGTTGAATTTTTCACGGCTACGTGCTTGAATTGGCAACGACTGCTTGAATCGGATGAGCGAAAAGATATTCTAATGGTAAGCCTGAAATTTATGGTTCAAGATTGCAGAATATGGCTTTATGCATTTGTTATAATGCCCAACCATATTCACATACTGTGGCATAGACATGATGAGTGCTTGCCTTTGTTGGTGTTCTTCACCAACAAATAAATAGCTTAAATTAGAACTCACATTAAACTTGCAGTGTTGGGATGCAAAAGACGACCAATGACCTATATGCCAAAGAACATCCGGAATTTATTACGATAACTTGTTTTGGATTGGAAGCATATTTTAGAGGATAATGAGATTAAAGATGTGATCATTAACAGCTTGCGATTTTTAACAGAGGCACAACGGATAACTGTTTGTGGTTTTGTAATCATGTCCAATCATTTTCACCTGATATGGTAAATATTGGGAGAACATAAAAGAAAGGATGTGCAACGCGATTTCTTAAAATTTACAGGGCAACAAATACTTAAGCATATTCGAAATACAGATTCAACCCTATTGTCCGAATTGTTCGTTGATGCTAAAGCCAATTATCGCCATTTTGACCCCAAAAATCAACTGTATCTCATTAAATACCAATGAATTATGTTGTCAAATCTCTAATGGCAGTCATTAGAGATTTTAGCCTATTGACAATTCTGAACTAAATAAAGATGATTGGGGTTTTGTGACACATTATGAAGAGCATTTATAAGACGATGGTGAGAGGTATGATGAAGTCAATAAGCACTTGGTTGGTCGGTAATAACACTGACCAAAGGCTAAATAAGCACTTGGATACAATATCCTTGATAATTACTGAACTTTAATACTTCACCACCAAACTCGGATCAAACGGATACCGACCGAATGACTTCCCATAAACTGCTATACCACCTTCACCTTGAGCGGTGATGCGTATCACCAACTTACCCTTATCTGAGGCTTCCTTTAATGTACGTTTTGAGATCGCAACTTTGGTGAGGTAACCATAAGATCCAGCCTCCCGCAGTTTCTTGTCCTTCAGTTGGTGATGCCACGACAACATACCCCGGTGGTCAGCCGGGTCGTCAGGAAGAGTTAAGGGTTGAACTTTGCTTCCATTCATAGAGATGGAAACAGTGGAAGGAAACATTGCTTCATCACTCATGGGGTAGGAATTTGGGTTGCTGCTGGGTTCAGCCCGAGCGCCCTTCATGTAGTCCTTGTTCCTATCAAAAGTTTCGCGGTCTTTCGCAAACAGTTCCTTGGATGAAACTTCAATTAGGAAGTAGGCCTCTTTGGATTTAGAGACCTCAATGCCGCTGACGTCAAATGTATATTCAAAATACCCGCGGCCAGCGCCATTGACTTTCAATCCATCGAGAACATCCCATTGCTTTTTACTCCATTCGGCTGCGGTGAAATTGTTTGGTGACACATTCACCACTTTGGTTTTTGGAATCTCTTCTCCGGAGGTAATTTCATAAACCATAAAATTCCTATGAAGTTCTTTTCCGTCCACTGTCTCTACTAAAAAACTAATCAAAGAAAGACCCGCTGTGTTAGGCAATTTTATCTGAAGCGGTTTTGGAGTGGACTGAATAAAGGGTTTATAATCAACAAAGAAGCTTTCCAGGGCGGTTTTCGTTGTTTCTCCGATATAGTTGGTATGGCTGATGTCGTAGCTAACGATAAGATGAGTACCATAATTTTCTCCGGTCATTGAGGAGAGGTAGAGTGGGATAGTCACTGTTTCACCAGCTGTGGCTGTCAGGCTGATCTCATTTCCTGTTGACAGGTAAACTGGTGAATGGAAATCATTTACCGTCATGCCAGTAACGAGATCCCCAACCCCAGTCTCCTTTTCCGTACGGTCAAAACGCCAATAGCCATTCCATTCGTTAATCACGTCATGGTGCTCTGTGTAAAGCCAACCGGCCATCTTCGGGTATTTCCTGAAAGTGTTCATCATCCGGTGGTAATCCCAACTCCAGTCAACATCACCGGTGCTGCCATCATAGCCCCACACGTTACCACATTCCGAGTTGATGTTTGGCTGTCTGCCTTGTTTAAAGCCATCTTCAAAATCAAAGGTGCTGCCTGGAAAGGTGCTAGCATCTATATTCTTCATGTATGATTCCCATTCCCATCCGGGCAGGTAGGCATGCCATGAATTGATGTCTGTTTCGGTATGCCCGGCCCCGCAACAAATGGAGTTGTCTTCGACCAAACGGGTTTGATCCAGTGACTTCGTCAAATAGTACATAGAGGCTACCCAGTCCTGGGTTTTCGGAAGGTATTTGTTCACTTTCTTCCCATTCTCCTCCACGGCGGTCCTCAGTCCCCAGGTTTCATTGAAAGTGATCCATGAAAAGATCGATGGGTGGTTATAATCCCTTTTGATCATCTCCCGTAATGTGTTTGTTGCCTCTGCCTGCATTTTTACATCAGGTTCACCCCAACTATTGGGTAAGTCGGCCATAATCAGGAGTCCCAGTTTATCAGCCCAGTAAAGTTTTCGGGGTACTTCAACTTTGATGTGGATGCGGTTGCCGTTGAGGCCGATTGATTTGCTGCGCTCAATCTCCTCTTTCATAAACTGGTCACTTGGAAAAGTGTAAAAACCATCGGGATGGTAGGATTGATCCAGGGAAAGTTGGAGATAAATGGGATTATTGTTTAAAGCGATGTAGGGATAATCTGTGCCAGGCAGGTCAACAACTGAGATCTTTCTCATTCCGAAATAGGATTTTACCACATCGTCGGCGAGTTTTATTTCAGTATCGTAAAGGAAAGGATCTTCAAGGCTCCATAGGTGGGCATCCGGTATGTTAATCTTAAAGCTTGTTTTATCCATCCCTTTTGGAAAGGTGGCTTTAGCTGAAATAGGAGCAGGGCCATTATTGATTCTAACCTCCAGATTGAGATCACTTAGTGCCTCTTCTGGTAAATAGGCAGTAACGGTAACTGCGTCGTTGTCAATATCTGGTGTAAAATGAACCGCATCAAGGTAATTGGTGCCTCGTGCTTCAAGATAGACTGTTTGCCAAATACCACGGGCATTGCCATAGCCCTGTTTACCATAAAGAGTGAAATCCCGACGGGCATCATCCGCCCTGATGATAAGTTTTTGCGCCTGCCCGTATTTGAGATAGGCTGTCAGTTCAAATGAAAAAGGAGTATAGCCACCCTGATGTGTTCCTAGTAATTGGCCATCAAGCCAAACAGTTGTCTCCCAGTCGGAAGCGCCAATGGTCACAAACGTTCTTTTATCCTGCCAATCTGGTGAAACCGTAATTTCCCTCATGTACCAGGCGATATCAGCTTCATCTTGCACCCCGGAAAGATTGGAGCCCCATGGAAATGGCACTGTGATTGTTTTTGGGAATGGTGCTTCGCCTGAAACCCAGTTGTTATCAAGGCCGAGGTTTTCGCCATCAAAACCAAACTGCCATACCCCATTAAGGTTTTGCCATTGACTGCGTTCAAAATCCGGCCGTGGGTGTTCCGGTAGGGGAATGCCCTGAGTATAGGCTACCAATGAAAAAAGGATACAAATCAGAGACAGGAGTAATCGGGTATGTTTCATTTGGAATTGGTTTTGAATCCCTAATCTATAAAAAGAATTAAAGTTTGGATTGTTATTCTGACTGCCATGAAGCTTACATCTTTTTGAAGTCCGTCGGATTTACCCAGCCTGCATTCAATGTTTCGCCCTTGGTAAACCTTTCATAAAAATTTACCCCCGTTGGATCCGCATATTCATAACTGTCAAATATGCTCCCATTCCCGAACATTCGAGGGTCCGACTGCTGTTTAAGCTCATCAAGCAACTGCTTTCTTAATTGAATAAGTGGTTCCTGATATTCCGGGGATTCCACAAGGTTGCTCATGCACAAAGGATCTCTTTTTATATTATAAATTTCTTCATTCTGACGTTTGCCAAATGACCATTCCCAATATGGATAGGTTTCCTCCTGATCTTTCGAATTAAGGCATACAGTTTTGGTGGGACTTCCATCACAATTCAGATACCCAGTAATTGGATCACCCGCCGGCCAACGTGTGGGTTCGAAATTCTGTAGATATAAATAATCGCCCTTTACAATGCCTCTAATAGGGTAACCTTCATCATTAGGTCTGCCGATGTCATGCCTTTCCTTTCCGATCAGGACATGATCCCTTACCGGATCAATTATCCCCGTTTCGGTAGAATAAAATAAGCTGGTCAGGGTTTTTCCTTCCATAGCCTCCATTCCACTCTCTACCTGACTTATACCTGCCAGTTCAAGTATGGTGGGGGCAAAATCAATGAAACTGATAAAATCTTCAATTACACGGCCTGTTTTTTTAATACCATCTTGCCACATGATGGCCAAAGGCAGGTGGTTAGATAGTTCATACTCCTGTCCTTTGATTCGTGGGAAAGGCATACCATTGTCAGAAGTTACAATGATTAAGGTATTGTTGAGTTCACCTCTTTCTTCTAACGTCCTGAGCATTTTATTAAGGTGTTTGTCAAAGTATTCTATTTCATAGGCGTAATCCAAAAGATCGGTTCTCACCGAGTCATTGTCTGGCCAAAATGCGTAGACGTCATTAATATCCCGGAGATTCTTGTTGCCTTTGCTAATACCGGAACCAAACTCATACTGACGATGGGGTTCCGTTGATCCGTACCAGAAGCAAAAGGGCCTTTTATCAACGCGAGCGTTCAGAAAATCTAAAAAATTACCTGAATAATCATTGTTGGATATTCCAGTAGTTGCTGGAGTCAGCTTTTTCTCATTATAGGCGACTCCAACCAATTCTCTTTTTTTGCCATCAATTTCTCCAGGTACACCCGGAGCCCAACCTTTGGCTGTGTGTCCAACATGGTAACCGTTTTCAGAAAGCACCTCTGCGTATGTTTTGAATTTTTTGGGGAAATAGCACCAATGGTTGGCAGCCTCTTCCAACTGCCACGAATTCCGTCCTGTTAAAATTGATGCACGGGATGGAGCACATTTTGCATTTGGTGTGTAAGCATTTGAAAATAAAATTCCGTCTCTTGCAACACGGTCAAAAGCGGGAGTATTGACCCATTTGCAGCCATAGGCTCCCATATGGGCATAAGTGGCATCATCCATTATGGCAATTAAGATATTGGGTTGGTCATTTCTTTTATTGAAGTCAACACAACTTAAAAGATAAAGTGATATCAGTATTGGTACTGATGTAAAAACTAATTTATGGTACTTCTTCATAGTAGGAAGCGGGAGTTGAGGTGAGTTTCGACCATGTTAAAAGTTGTTTTTCTTATACCCAAATAACCTTCTTACAACCCAAATGGTGTACAGAAGAATTGAAATTTTAATACAAGAGATAATAATTATTATGGAGAGAATAACTCGAACAAAATCGTTTCCTCCATCATAAAAAACATCCTCATGGTCAGCGTAGAATGAGTCACGGCAGTGGTTTGGGCCATCTACGGGCCTGAATGTTGTGTCGATGATAAACTCCATCGTTTTCCAATAAGAGGTGACTCTGTCTTTGTCGAGAGAGAAGTATCCCACTCGTGAGGAAATTGTGTTGTCCGGATTTCCGGCTGCTATGGCATTGCCTAGTTGATCAACGCCAACAAGTAAATTTTTAAAGTACCCCATGTGTTTAAAAAAACCTCAAACATACCGGGCTGGGGACTTTCGCTTCGAACCCTGTTTCACTCAGTAACCCGGTTTGTTTATCTACTTTGAAAACAACAACATTATCGGTATGTCGGTTGGCAGCCAAAAGAAAGTTACTGTCTGGTGAAAATGCAAAATTGCGTGGCCCGTCACCACCTGTTGGCTGGTTGGTGATTAACTTAATCTTACCATTTTCATCAATTGAAAAGATTGCGATGGAGTTGTGCCTCCGGTTAGAGGCGTATACAAACCTACCGTCTGCTGAAACGTGAATGTCGGCACAGGATTTCTGTCCCTGCCAATCTGGTGGTAAAGTGCTGGATTTATCGATGAATTCAAAAGTGCCGTCATTCCTGATTGACGCGGATGTTACGGTGGCTGAGAGTTCATTAACGATAAAGACCCAAGGTTTTGTGGGGTGAAAATCAAAATGTCTTGGGCCATCTCCAGGGTCCAATTCAAGTGCGACGAACTCTTCGGGTCTGGCACCCCCCTTCCTATAACCAAACACTTTATCAAGTCCGAGGTCATTTGAATAGACTATATCCCCGGATTTGTTGAAAGACCCAAAATGCGCATGAGGTCCATCCTGGCGTTCAGGTACAATGCTGCTACCCTCTCGTTGGAAAAAGGCCGGGTCGCCTTCTATACCTCCGTCAGCCCTGGTACGGAATACCGCCATACTACCAGAGTTGTAGTTGTTAACCGTAATCAAGGTTTCTAGACCATTGAGAGCTACATGACAGGGCCCAACCCCAAGCGTATTTTGTTGATTGATCAGCGTAAATTTATTCTGCTGAGCATCCCAATAGCGGAAGGAGACGATGGCAGTGGTCTCATTGCGTTCAGCGGTATAGATCTTTTTACCATCTCTTGAGGTCGTGAGGAAAGTTGGATTGGGAGCCTCATAGGCGAGTCCTTCGCTGGATATTTCTCCACTATTTGGATCAAAGCTCAACAGATAAACACCTTTACTTTCACGATCGGTGAAAGTGCCACAAAGGATTTTTAATTTTTTAATTGGCACAGGCGATTGGCAACCATTGAAAAGCACAATAAAAACCAGAATTAAGGAAAAAAAGGAGATTGATTTCATTTGTATAACCCGTTGTGTGAATTAGAAATTAGAGATTATAAGGGGTAAAAAATGAGTGCATCTGCTTGATAA
>JAQCLE010000118.1 GCA_027592755.1 Bacteroidota bacterium
CTGTTGGCTAAAATGGTTGACCACAAGCCATGTCCTTACAAAGTGATCTGTATTTATTAAGTGCCTACTTTAATCTTTCTATTTGAAAAATGTTGGGCGTTGTAATTTGATCATCAGGGTTAGCCAGACTAAAATCCTGGCTTTCAGAATAATTACTCAATCTGTTGTGTTCGTCCCAAATTCTTACTTTCCAGAAATACTTAAGACCAGCTTTTAATGGCAATCCTCCATAGCTTACGTTGGAAGCGTTGTTCCCCCTCACCTGTTTGCTGTTCCAGGCATCCCCAATATTGTTGTTAATATTGGCTTTTGAGGTAGCCACAAGAATTTGATAGGCTGATTGGAAAACGGCTGCATCTGAAATCCTCCAGCCAAATTCGGGGGTATTGTCTTTTAATAAAACGGCAGATGGTTTTCTGATAAATTCCACAGTAAGTTGCTCAGGAGCTGCAGTAGAAGCGTCTCCAAATTCCAAAATTAGTGCGTCGGTCTTTTGACGTAGTTTGAGTAAAACACCCTGGTATTTCTTGCTGCCCGCAAGGTTTTTAATCTCCCTCGGATCTGTTTTTAGATTGTATAATTCTTCCGAAGCTTTGTCGTTGACATACCTGAAATATTTCCACTCTTCTGTTCGCACACCTTCACTCGGAGGGATGTTTTCAAATTCCCAAAGATGTTCAATGAGTACAGTATCTCTATTTAATGAGTTGGATTTTGCAGCTACTATTGACATCAAACTTTTACCCTGCCAGCTTTTTGGCCTTGCGACATTTGCCAGATCCAGTATGGTAGCCGGCACATCAATATTCAAAGCCATTTCATCAATGTCCTGGTGTTGTTTGACTCTTGGATCATAGACAATCAGTGGCACTCGGATAGAATTGTCATACATCAACCATTTCCCAGCCAACTGCCTTTCTCCCAGGAAATGACCATTATCTCCCATGACGATGATCACTGTATTTTCATCCAACCTTTTGGCTTTAAGTAGCGCTCTGATCTTTGCGATTTCCAGATCAATACCAGCAATCATGCGGTAATATCCTTTCAAACTATGTTGGTATTTTTCAGGTGTATCATATCTCCAGGTCCATCTTAGGCGATTAAAACCATCCTTTACGGGTTGTGGCAAAACATCAAAATACTTGTCATCGGAAATATTTGCGGGAGGTACCTCTACATTTTGCAGCAAATTGTCGGTTGTATTTTGCCAGAAATATTGATCAGGAGCACTGTCATGAGCATGTGGTGCACTGAAGCTTAGCGACAAACAGAAGGGTTGATCTGAAGGTGCCTTATCGAGATAATCGAGGGCCATTTGTCCTGTGTAACGGGTTAAGTGTACCGTATCTTTTCCGAGGGTTTTATAAAAGTAGCCCCGTTTATCATTGAATTGAACGGCTCGATCGTAGTCCTCATATACATCAAAGAGTTTGTCTTTATCACTGTAATTCACACCAAATTTTCCGTAGAATGCTGTCTTATAACCAGATTCTTTCAACAATCTCGGATAAGCATTTTGCATATACTCATCCTTAATGGCACCTGTCTGGAAATTGTAAGCATGGGTACGCTCATACAAACCGCTAATAATGCTTGCCCTACTTGCAGCGCAAATCGGAGTAGTAACCAAAGCATTCTTAAAGTAAACGCCAGATTTGGCCAGTCTATCCATTTCCGGTGTGGTCACTAAATCATTTCCGGCATATCCTATGGCATCCCAGCGTTGGTCATCTGTCAAAATGAAAATGATATTGGGGCGCACTTCACCTGCACCACCTCCTTGTGCCAATGAGAACACCTGTTGGATGCAGGCAAGGGCCATTAAAATAAATCGATATGACATTGCTGGTTTTTTAAATAAGTTAATCCGTCATTTTAAAATGAGGTACAAGCTGAGACGCAGACAAATTGGTCCGTTTATCTGTACTATATAATTATCTAATCTAAGAGATTTTTGATTTGACTGAAAATTCTGACAGCCTCTTGAACAGATTACTTGCTATTGTAACTGCCAATCAGATCACAGATGATCTGCTGAATATGAGCACTATCTCGGACTCCTTTGATCTTCAAAGGATCATTGTAGGTTTTATCAGCTGTCTCGTATGGTTCCCCAAGTGAATACTCCATGGCCAGTATGGAGATGCAAAAAATCTCCTCTTCTCTCATGAAGTCCTTATCTGAAAAATTCGGCGATTTTAACAGCCTCAAACACTCTTTTATCCGCTTCAGTCGGTCTTCTTCCGGAGCCAGGAATATCTTTGCTTTGGCAAGCAGGTATTGCGACATTTAATTTTCATACTTTTTGAAATTTACTTTTGTTGGATTTTCTAGCTCATCGAGGCTTTTCTGTTTAATTCTGCTAAAGAAGTACACTTCATTAAATAGTGCTTTTCGATGGTGGTTAAGGTAGAAAGCGCTCAAGTAGGCCAGTTGCAATTCATTGAGCTTCCTGGCAGATGACAACTCCTGTTCATCACCTGGTAATTGACGCAGGTGAACATGATTTGAAAAACTGAGACTGCACATTGCACTGGCTATCTGGAAATCCATACCTTCATCTGCTGACTGGATGGATTTCAAGACGATCATCTCGCTACCAGCCATGACTTTTTCATTATGAATATCATATGATAACTTTCTATCTTAGTCTAAATTATATAATCACCGTTTACCACTGAAGCAATGGCCAATCCAAAATTCAAAGAGCTCTCTCCGGAACAGCAAAAATTCATAGAAGAACTACAGATAGAAGACACAAGAACTATTGATGCCTGGCATAGTCTCTTTTTGGGGCTGGCTCACTTCGATAAAAGAGGAGACCTCTTAAGGTCTGCAGGTTGTTTCTTTAACACCTTTTTTAGCGCCATAATATTTTTCGGTGTGGTATGGATCATACTCCTCATCATTGATGGTGATGGCTTGATATCCTATATCCTTCCGATATTGGCGATAGTTGTATCTATTATATTGTTTAGTGCAGCCAAGCGGTATTACAAGGAATTTGAAGACAGGGATATTCCCAATCCCTTGAGGAGTTTTCTTGTTCCTTTGCTTGAACTTTTACAACAGCAATCTGCCGGGGATTCTATGATGAAATTGACGCTCGATCTCAAACCAATGGGTGACCTCATTGGTACAAAAGTGGAAGAAGAAACTACCGATCCCTTCGATTATTTATCATTATCCACCAAACTTCCGGATTCAGGGATGCTTGCTATGAAAGTCAGCGCACGTGGTGTCAGGTATCCTGATAATTTCAGACTGACGCATGTTGTTGTTTTGAAAATAACCTATGATGGTAATACATACCATCTGGCCGAAGGTGAAGGGTCTTTCAACATTACACAAGAGGATAATAAGATAATACTTAAGGCTAAATACAAGGAGCACTGTAAGGATAAAGTAGAACATGATCCAGGACCGCATTATCGTAAATTTGCTGATTTGTTCTTGGCCATACAAGAAGCCGTTGAAAAGAAGTCTCACACCGTGCGTGAATAATCGAGATCAATAGATTTAATTATCGACATTGCCTCTCACCATTGTTACAACCAGCCAAAGCTTTTCTCTTGCTGCCTTGGCTGATCGATAGTTTATTTTCTATCCTGATCTAAATGCATATACTCCAATGATAAAGTTTCTAACCAATTATTCTCTTTTATCATTAGTTTAGTATTATGGAAATAAAGCATTTACATGGCCTTATCAGTGCCCCATTCACCCCTATGCATGAGGATGGCTCCCTGAACCTGGAACTCATACCTCAATACTATGAATTATTAAAAGGGAACGGTGTGAAGGGTGCGTTCATTTGCGGCTCAACGGGTGAGGGCGTTTCACTTACTGCGTTAGAAAAAAAACAGGTGATCGCGGCCTGGTCTTCAGCAACAAAACATGACAAGGATTTTAAGGTCATGCCACTCGTTGGGGGCACTTGTGTAAGTGATTGTATTGACCTTTCATTGTATGCCCAACAATGCGGTCTTTATGCAATAGGTTTCGCAGCACCTTTTTATGTAAAACCTGCCACCGTTCAAATGCTAGCAGAATCATGTCTTGCTGTAGCTCGTAATGTGCCCTCAATGCCATTTTACTATTACCATATTCCGGTTTTAACTGGCGTTGGTTTTCCAATGATAGAATTGTTAAGGGAACTGAATGGTAAACTCCCCAATCTGGCGGGAATAAAATATACCCACGAAGATTTTATGGACTACATGTCTTGCCTCAATTTTGAAAACGGAAAATACGATATGCTATGGGGAAGGGACGAGAACTTTTTATCCGCATTAGCCGTGGGTGCAAAAGGCGCAGTGGGTAGCACCTATAACTATGCAGCACCTCTGTATCTCCATTTGATTGATGCATTTGAACAGGGAGATTTAGAAGTAGCCCGGCAATGCCAGCAGAAATCCATTGATATGATTTCTTTACTTATCAAATATGGTGGTATGGCTGTGGGCAAAGCTTTTATGAAACAAATTGGACTGGATTATGGCGAATTCAGGCTACCTGTAAGAAATATGTCAAAAGATCAGATGAAGCAGTTCGAAAAAGACGTTGAACAACTTAATTTCAAGAGTTTTTGCTCACGCCTAATGTCAACTGTTAATTGATAACAAACTATGGCGTGGCGCTGACAACTGCTTCCGCAAGCCGGCCTCCTTTCGATGGATGTCCCAATTGAGGTCAAAAGAATGAAAGACTCAAAACATTATCCATGGGTTGTTGTTGCCTTGTTATGGGTTGTTGCTTTGCTGAATTATACCGATCGGCAAATGCTCAGCACTATGAGGCCCTCTATGCAAATGGATATTGCCGAGTTGCAATCAGCTGCCAATTTTGGGTATCTCATGGCCATCTTTCTATGGATTTATGGGCTCATGAGTCCTGTGTCCGGAATAATTGCCGATCGCCTCAACAGGAAGTGGCTTATCGTGGGCAGTTTGTTTGTTTGGTCGGGAGTTACCTTCGGGATGGGTTTTGCTACGACATTTGATCAACTGTATTGGCTGCGGGCAATTATGGGGGTGAGCGAAGCGTTGTATATTCCGGCGAGCTTATCATTGATCGCTGATTTTCATACTTCAAAGACACGCTCGCTGGCAGTAGGCATTCATATGACTGGCCTATATATGGGCCAGGCATTGGGCGGTTTCGGTGCAACGCTCGCCGCAACATTTTCATGGCATTCGACATTTCAATCATTTGGCCTCATTGGTATCCTATACTCGTTGATTTTGATTCTCTTTTTGCGGGAGAAAAAAGGGGGGATTGAAATAGCGGATGCAGGCTTATCGCGGAACAAAGAAAAAACTTCCCTGTTTAAGGGTTTAGGATTGTTGTTCAGCAATGTCTCATTTTGGATTATCGTGTTGTATTTTGCTGTTCCAAGTTTGCCGGGATGGGCTGTTAAAAACTGGCTGCCAACACTTTTCTCGGAGAACCTGAATATTGACATGTCGATGGCCGGCCCTATATCAACGATCACCATTGCTGCGTCCTCCTTCATAGGAGTGATTGTCGGAGGTATTCTTTCTGATAAATGGGTTCAAAAGAATATCAGGGGTAGGATATATACCAGTGCTATTGGCCTTAGCCTCACGGTTCCTGCATTAATATTGATCGGCTTAGGACATTCGCTTTTTAATATCGTGGGTGCGGCCTTTTGTTTTGGTTTAGGTTTTGGAATGTTCGATGCCAACAATATGCCTATCCTTTGCCAGTTGGTTGCACCACAATACAGGGCAACCGGATACGGAATAATGAATATGGCGGGGATTTTCTCCGGCGCATACATCACCAATTTGTTAGGTAAATCAAGCGATGCCGGGCATCTGGGAAATGATTTCGCGATGTTGGCCGGTATTGTCTTGGTAGTGATCTTCATTCAGCTTTATTTCCTTCGCCCTAAAGCCAATGATTATGAAACGAATTAACATGAAAAGCAAAGACCTTACCTTAATGATATTCCAATCTTCCCATTGATTATAGGATTGAAAATAAATCCTCACTTATGCCATATTCCAGACAGGATCTCATTGCTTTAAAAGATTTCTACTCGAATCAATTGCTGAAGGATACGATTCCATTCTGGTTTCCCCGCTCGGTTGATCAGGAATATGGTGGATACTTATTGATGCGGGATCACGATGGCAGCTTGATTGATGATGACAAGATGGTTTGGATACACGGCAGGACCGCCTGGATGCTGGGAACATTATTCAATACAGTTGAGCCTAAGAAAGAGTGGTTAGAATGGTCAATGAGTGGCGTTGACTTTTTGCGTCAACATTGTTTTGATGAAGACGGTCAGATGTTTTTTCATATCACACGCGATGGAAGGCCAATCAGGAAAAGAAGGTACTTTTTTTCAGAAACATTTGCTGCGATTGCTACAGCTTCTTATGCCAAAGCAAGCGGTGATGTAGAAGTAGCCAACTTATCAGTAAAAATATTTAGTGATTGTATGGCCTATGCCGATGGCGGGAAAATACTGCCTGCTAAGTTTTCAGGGTTTCGCCCCTCCAAAGGAATCGGAGTGCCAATAATCATGATCAACACAGCACAGCAATTGCGCCATACGATAGATGATAATCGTTATGATGAGTGGATCAGTAAATGGATTGCTGAAATTGAAAACGATTTCGTAAAGCATGATATCAGGTGTGTGTTGGAGCAAGTGGCTCCTGATGGAAGTATAATTGATCACATAGACGGAAGAACATTGAATCCGGGTCATGCCATAGAGGGTGTCTGGTTTATTTTGCATGAGGCGAAGCATCGCGACAATGACCCACATCTTATTGAATTAGGTTGTAGCATGCTGGACTATATGTGGGAAAGAGGTTGGGATAAGGAACATGGAGGTATTTTCTACTTCCGTGATATCTACGACAGACCAGTTCAGGAGTATTGGCAGGACATGAAATTTTGGTGGCCACATAATGAAGCCATCATTGCTACCCTTCTGGCTTTCCTACTTACTGGAAATCAAAAATATGCACAGTGGCACAAACAGGTGCATGAATACGCATACAAACATTTTCATGATAAAGTTAACGGTGAGTGGTTTGGCTACTTACATCGCGATGGATCTTTAGCACAAACAGCTAAAGGCAATCTGTTTAAAGGGCCCTTTCATTTGCCAAGGCAGGAATGGTATTGCTCGCAGGTTCTCGATGAATATCTGAAAGATCAATAGACCAAACCATGGGAGAGCAATGAATAGATAGAAGCTACTGGACTTACTTTTGATCAATCAACTCCTTGCTAACTTGCCAAAGTTGGGCTCTTACCGATTCATCGAAGGCTTGTTCATTCGGTGTAGCCTTATTCAAACCATCATAATATTCACCATTACCGACATCTTCACCATTCACTAATTGAAGCACGGCATCACGCCCATCCATTACAGATGATCTTGGTGTAAGACCAGCTGAAATAACCATGTTGGTATCCATAAATGTTCCAGGATGTAACGCGTTGACAGTGATACTCTTCGCTTTTAGTTTTTCGCTGAGGTCGATGGTATACATGACCTGGGCTAATTTACTCTGTCCATATGCTCTCCAGCTGCTGTAATCTTTTTCCAGCATCAAATTATCAAAATCAAGTGGCGATGCTGATAACGAAGAGACGTTGATAATTCGTGATTTCCTGCCTTTTTCCAAAAGCGGCATAAGTAAATCAGTTAGCATGAATCCGGCTAAATAATTCACCTGGAAATGTAATTCATACCCATCTTCACTTACGCGGCGTTCGTCTTGCCCGATAAGTGCAATGCCAGCGTTATTGATTAATACATCAAGTCGTTTGTAGTCCTGCTTAATTGATTCTGCAAAAGCTTTAATTGTGCTCAATGACCCAAAATCCGCCGCATAAAAACGGGCGCTATTCTTCCTTTTATCATTAAGCTCTTTCGCCAAAGCATCTCCACGCTCCTCGCTACGGCCATGAATGATCACATGCGCACCCTGTTCCACAAGACCCCGGGCAACTTCACGCCCTAAGCCGCTGGTCGAGCCCGTGATCAAAACTATCCTATCGCTACTGATCTGCTCATCATAACCGTAAGTTTCGATGGCTTTCGACTCATGGGCATACAGACCGATCATGACGAAAAAGAAGATTAGAACCAATAATTGTTTCATGGATAGATGTATTAAATGTTATATATATGGGCAAATAACTAATTGTTCGGACAATATCTCTAATTAGGGTCTAAAATAAAATCAATCCTTTTAGATAAATCCTGTAAATGATAGATAGACATTTTATCCTTTTGGCGTGTAATTCCGGTATTAATCTCACTTCTAAGCGCTGTGAGATGACCTCTGGCTAATGATGGAATATCACTTGTTCTGATCGAGTTCTCCTCATTATTGGCCAATTCACCCATTTTTTCGACCATCGCTTTCTGCAAGTTTCTACGATAGGTATCAATGTTTTGAGATGTTCTCAATTCGCTGAAAATTCCTCTCCTAATATCTCGAAAAAGTGACTCACTTGAATAGGCACTGGTTTCATTAAGAGTTTCATTCTCAATGACTCTTTTCAAACGATCTTCGTTAAGTAATCTGTCTAAATATTGGGTTTGCAAATCTTTAACTTTATCAACGAAACCTCCATCCATAACTCTTCCAATTATCTCTGTATCAACCAGCCAATTCGGTGTTGTAAATAATTGTTCATTGAGAAATTGTACTGCTCTCTTTTGTTTTTCAAGAGAAGCATGTGAATATACCAAACCATCTTGATCAGAAGTTTTGTACACCTCATAAACTCCTCCAATATTTGTGGTAACATGGCCCATATAACGACTATACTGTCCAAAAATAGAATTATACAGCTCAGATAGATCTTCGTAGTTCTTCCCATCGGTCGCAGACCAATCCATCACCTGATCCATGATTCTTTTAAGGTTACGGATTCCATATTCCGACGCAACCATTGAGTCATCCCCCAGGTCTTCAGTTTGTGCCGAAGGGTCTGGTGTGTTGGGTCTTTGACGACCATACCTGAATATAGGATTGTCACCTTTTTCTTTTACCCAGGATTTGAGTATTGCCTTCTCATCCTCGGGAGAGCTTACATCGACGATTGGTCTGTATCCATACCAGATTGCCCAGTCGTCATACTCACCCAGACCCGGGTAAAAATTGGTTACACTATCCTCAGGTTGGGCTATGTAGTTAAATCGGGCATAGTCCATTATAGAAGGCGCAGTTCCATGAGTAGCAGTGAATTTTGGAGAACGGAGAGAATCCGTGGGATACGCACTACTTGATCCCATATTGTGAGGTAATCCTAATGTGTGTCCCACTTCATGTGCTGAAACAAATCTTATTAGCTGACCCATCAATTCATCCTTGAATTTCACATTGCGAGCATCTGGATTTACGGCCGCCGTCTGTACAAAATGCCAGTTCCTCAACAAATTCATCACATTATGATACCAGAGAATATCACTTTCTAGAATCTCGCCTGTTCTTGGATCATGGACGTGAGGTCCTTGCGCATTTTGAATATCTGTTGTGATATAACGAATTACAGAATACCTTACATCTTCCGGGTTCCATTCGGGATCTTCTTCAATGGACGGGGCATCAAGCGCTACAATGGCATCCTTTAGTCCAACCTTTTCAAATGCAGATTGCCAATCCTCTATACCCTGTTTTATGAATGGTCTCCATTTAACCGGAGTTGCCGGATCGATGTAATATTGTATCGGCTTGACAGGTGGAACGATTTCCCCCCGGTTATATGCCTCCCAATCAGAAGGCTCAAGTCGCCATTTAGTGATAAACCTCCGGGATTCTGCTTTTTGTGCATCCGAACCGTAATCAAGCTGCTCAACCGAAAAATACCCCACTCGTTCATCATGAAACCTGGAAACCATTGGATGCTCAGGTAAGAGAATCATTGATTGATTAAGTTCTATGGACAAAGAATTAGTTAGTTGATTGTCTGGTAATTTTGTTCCCTTATAGGTAAGGATGTGCCTGACCTCCACATTTTCCGGGAAAGCTTTAATCCAGTTGATCATGGACCGTGATTTTTCCACACCGGACCTTGTATTCTTCTCGTTCCGTGTCTCTAAGCGCTCCAATCATTGGCACATCGGTGGTAAAGAAATCCTTAATGTCAATAACATAAGAAGCCGAATCCTTACCCAATGCCTCGATCTCAAAGCTATAAATAATTGGTTCAAAGTTGTTGTTTTTTACTGACTGATAAATTGGTAAATCTGCATCCGCAACAGCATTATATGATACAGATCTGATTATTATATTGTTGTCTTTTCTCTGAAACCTGATGACTTGCTGCGGCCTTGACTTCATACCGGCACCACCGAAATTCAACCCCTTTACATGGCCGGATATTCTAGAAACAATCAGTATTTCCTTTTCGAGGATTGATTGTGGTAATTCGAAGTAATAATTATCATCTACTTTATGAAAAGTGAATAAACCCACATCAGTTTCCGTTTTATCGGTGATTACATCCGCATACTTCTTTATGGCAGGTTTTTCCTTCGGTTCAGGTGATTCCTCAGCTTGGTCTTTCTTCTTTTTTTTCTGAGCCTCAACAGGTAAGAATCCGATTGAGAGACTGACAATTAATAGCAGAATTATTCTCTTTATCATATCTCTGAGTTAAAAGTCACTTTAAGAAAATTAGTTGTTTTATGTTTATATCAAGTTCAAAAATCGAGACTATTACCACAAATCATTGAAAGTAGGTGAGGCTGTTCTTTGAAATAGGGAGTGTTGAGAGTCTTTGAACTTGTGTCGTCAAGCAAACTAATTACTGACCCATCTCGATTGTTCATAATTTCCAAACAGGTGGTTCCCGGGACTCTCTTGGTTATCACTGGTCATAAATTCCCAAACTGCAGTTTTGAACTCTTCTAATGAGATCAAGCCATCCTTGTTCAAATCCAATAATTCAAAACTTACTTTTGCGTGCCTGAATTCTGCCCTAAATGAAGCCAGTAATGACATGTACTCAAAAGAACTAAGGTGCTCATCATTGTTGTCGTCAAAATACTTGAATAAGACCTTGACAATTCGGTCAAGGTATTGTTTGCAGTTGGTAGCCTGATTATTTATAAATTGACTCTCTGCAATTTGGAGTAATTCATGATAGTTGATTTCGTGAACCAGTTTTCCTTTTGAGTTGGTCAATATTTTCCAACATTTCTCCATCGTCAACCTGACTTGTTGTGTTTCAATATCACCAAGTGTTGCGATTTTAATCACGACCATGTTTTCAGCAATACCCATGAAGTCAGATGATCTAATCACTCCATCGTGGTTATAGTCTATTAATTTAAAGAAATAAGAAAGTTTGTTTTTTTGCAGATCCGAAAGCATATAGAAGAGTTGGTGTTCAATTCGTAAAGGTACTCAATGCACAATTATTCAATAGATATTAATACCCAATTCACTATAACAAGTCCTAAAATTTTCTGTTTGAGTGCCTTTGTTTTGAGAGGGCGGACTCAGTATTAAATACACACTCATCCGAACCTTTATGAATAAAGTTGCAATATCCCGTAATGCTTAATGTTTGCCACGTT
>JAQCLE010000119.1 GCA_027592755.1 Bacteroidota bacterium
TAGGGACACGACTCCCCCGCTTACGGGACTTCCCGCCTGAATGAATTCATTCGGGCAGGTCACCCTTTGAAACACTCAACTTCATGAGCTATATTCATCATTCAAGGCGCACCACAAAATGTTTCTTCAATGGTGCGGTGAGGTGTAAGCTATAAGTTTTTATCTTCGTTCCACGCTTGGTTTCGAGGGACAGGCCGCGGCTTCGGAAGCGCACCACTGCAGAAACACAAACGTTAGCGGCAAGCCCAAAAAAAGAGAGGACTACAAACCAACCATGACAACATTCCCTGTAACTGAATCAACTTTATCTGCAAATCACGTTGGACAATTTTTACAAGAGAGATATGAGCTCCTGGTCGACTTCAAAACTGATTTTCTCGGGCCCATCAGCATATTCCAGTATGACCCAACTACAAAATGGTAACATAGGGCTCCTTTTTGAAGCTGGAAATACAAACCCATATGAAAACATAGTATTTCTGGGTTTTCGTCCATCAGAGTTATTTACTCCTAAAGTATTAATGCCTTCAATTAATGATTTATAATGCCTGGAATTGTTTATCTCAATATAGTTCTACCTGCAAATGAAAAATATTAGCGCCTGATAATAGCTTCAGAAATTGGAATTGGTTCACAATACCTGTAACCTCCCGCCTACCTAATTCAATCTTCCCAAACCAAACTGGTCACCAGCCCTGGTTACTTTTCCATCCTTTATAAATATTTCAACCATCTTTTCGCTGGAAACGGTATTGTTATTTTCGTCCTGCAGCAGGTACAATACTTTCCTGGTTTTGGCATGAATCACTTCTCCGCTGGATGGATAGGCGTACTGACCATCTATACTAAAGGTTATCCAGCCGGGCATATCGTCTACTGCAATGCTGGTGAGTTGTTGATAAGGAGCCTCTCCACTGAAAACATGCATCCGCATATTATGGCCATCACTTATCCATATTTCTTTTTCATCCGGAGTTAGAGCAATGCCATGACTTGGATTCCCATGTCGACGGACAGGACCCTTGTCCCAACCAAGAACCAAAACACTCGCTACTTTTTCTCCTGTTTTTAGATTTCCCACCTCAAAGCCCAGCAATTCGTTAACGTTCACAAAAACAAGAGATTCGTCACTATTGACTGTGAATGGTCTGATACCGGCGCTAAAAGGACCGATTTTCTGAACTACGGTGTGCGTTTTGGTATCCGCTACATGCAGGAGCGGAGAGCCGATATCCGCCATATAGGCTCTATTTCCTGAAGGCCCGTAAATTGTGTTGTGCGCCCTTGAATGCACTTTGATCTTGGCTATAATTTCGCCATTCTCACACTTGACTACATTCCAAAAATCCTTTTCCAGCGATGGTAAATACATGGTCATTCCATCTGGTGAAATGGACATCCGGTCACAACCACCTTCATATGGGATCTCCCAAAGCAACTCTTCAGTAGTCAGGTCAATCCGTTGCATGGACTGCAAAGTGGTGATGAAGACACTGTTGAGTTGAACGCTGACATCAATGCCCTTGACATTGGAGGGTCTGCCATCATCAAGAAGACCTTTGGTAGCGATACGTTTTACGAACTTGTGATTATTATCAATATCAAACACCAATAATCCATGACCTCCATACCCCAAATAATTTCTTATACCTGGAGTTGCCACATAAAGATAGTGGCCAGTACCTCCTGCGAGGTTTGGTTCTGATGAAGACTGAGAACCAGGAACAATCCAGGCAGTACCGGTAACCAACAAAATAATAGACAACGCTAATAACGTGACAGTATGTTCTTTTTTCATAATTTCCATGTTCATAAGTGAAATCGATCGGTGGTCCAGATTGAAAGTTACATTTCTCTTTATAAACGGCCTCACCACGTTAGGATTATTACTTAAGCCCGCTTTATTCTTGTATTAATGGTATTACAAAAAATAAATATGAAAAGAAGAAAATTATTCGGCATTCTCGGAACTACGCCGTTTCTATTGAGCGCAAGAAACCTGGCTATCATTCCCGATGAAATGAGAACCTCTCCTGCTAAAAGGGTGCAATACAGTGTCAATGCCTATTCATTCAATGCCATGCTAAAGAGTGGCGAAATGACATTTTTTGACATGTTGGAGTTTGCAGCCGATATAGGTCTGGACGCGGTTGATTTGACGGGTTATTACTTTCCATCTTATCCTAAAGTCCCAACATCTGATGAGCTATTTCAGCTGAAACGAAAGGCATTGGAACTTGGACTCAATATTTCATGGACAGGTATAAGGAATGACTTTGTGAATCCAGATGCCACATTGCGTAAGGCTGACAGCGATTTGATCAAAGAATGGTTGATAGTTTCATCTAAACTTGGCGCTTCTATTATGCGGGTTTTCGCAGGGACTAACAAACATGAGGGTTATACCAGAGAAGAAGTAAAAGATTGGCTTGTAGATGAATTCAAAGCCTGTGTCCCATTTGCTGAAGCATCTGGTGTCATATTAGGACTTCAGCATCACAATGAATTTTTATATCGGAGTGACGAAATCATTGATATTATAAAAAGAGTCAGCTCTGATTGGTTAGGGTTAATTCTGGATATTGGCAGCCTCCATGCTGAAAACCCCTATGATGAAATTCAGAAATTGGCGCCTTATGCAAATTACTGGTTCATCAAAGAACATGTTTATCCCAGTGGTAAGGCAACAGCTGTAGATATGAAAAAGATTGCATCAATTATAAAAAATGAAGGGTATCAGGGCTACGTCTCTTTTGAGAGACAATATGAGGGAGATCCCAAACAAATCGTTTCCAGTATGTTTGATTCATTTCGAAATGAATACGAAAGAAGTTAATAATGACGAAGATATTCCGCTGCGATGATCCTTACTGCTAATTGATATCAATTCCTCAACAAATAATCCATCTTTTAAGATTGGTTCATCCTGCACTATACACCATTTAAAGCTGCTGAAGTCCTGACTTTAATCATGTTTGCTTTGGCTGTTACCCTCTAACTTCAAGATTAAATCCTGTCTGTCCTGGCAACAAAACAAGCATTATCATGAAAATATCATTATCTATTAGTTTTACCTTACTCCTATGCGTTAACCTGATGGCACAGTCTGAAAGGCAGAACTTTTTTCAGGGATATGTAAAAGAAGTCAGCGGTAAAAGATTTGGATACCACTCCCCTCTTCCGGATGTCAATACTTCACTTCTATTGAGAGGAATGGACGATTATGAACCTATTGAGTGGGAAACAGAAATCGTCTCGAAAAATTACGCAGAAAGGTACGCCACCTACATATGGGTATTTGGCATGGATGTGGTCCCTGATCCGGTTGACTTCAATCTTCTTGTCAATGACAAACACTGGTTTTCTTTCAGCAGTTCCAGGACCAGTAATTTGGGAATCACTACCTTTAAAGGCGATGATGGGGCCGAGCTCAGCCTCAATGTTACAATGCTCGACCAACATGAAGATCAGATGGGTTTTGCCATTCTGAAACTGCCAGTCAAAGCTATCAGATTGGGCCAACCCACCTTCCTTAAGGTAACAACCATGACAGCCAACAACAACGCCTGGTTCATGACCTTCAAAACGGAACTTGAGCAAAAGACAGAAATCTACCAAAACAAAGTAGTCGTAAAAAATGAAAGCCAATTGCTTCACTCAATAAGCGTTGATTTTATTCACATTGGAGAAGATGCCTCTGCAAAAGTTGCCATCGGTGACATCAAGGCCGAAATGGTATTGAAAGCCGGATTCAACAAGCTGGAAATCAATCTATCTAAAGTTGAAGACACAACAAACCTAATCGCAGAGATCCAGATTGCGGATCAGGAGGTGTTCCAGGTACCCTTTACGCTTACACCAATCAAAGAATGGGAGATATTCTTAGTACAGCATACCCATACTGATGTAGGATATACTAGGCCCCAGACAGAAATTCTACCGGAGCATCTCAGGTACATTGACCATGCGCTGGACTTCTGTGATCAGACGGATAAGTATCCTGACGCTTCAAAATTTAGGTGGACCTGCGAAACGTCCTGGTCGGTTAGAGAGTATTTGAAAAGCCGTCCCAAGACTCAAACGGATCGTTTGTTGCAACGTATCAGAGAGGGAAGGATCGAGGCTACAGGTATGTTCTTAAATTTTTCAGAAATCATCGATGAATCGGCCCTGATGGCTCAGACGAAAACGTTGAGAATGCTCAAAAATCATGGAATAGACGTAACCACAGCCATGCAAAATGATGTGAACGGCATTGCATGGTGCCTTGTTGATTATTTTCATAATACTGGAGTGAAGTATCTTGACATGGGTATACATGCTCACAGGGCCCGTAAACCATTTGCTATACCTACCTTTTTTTGGTGGCAATCACCCGCAGGCAATCGCCTGCTGGCCTACAGAAGTGAGCACTACCAGCATGGCAATGCCCTGGGTATAACAACTGGTCAACAGGATGTACTAAGAACCAATCTGTCACAATATCTTACAAGTCTTGAGGAGAAGGGATATCCTTATGACAAAATTTCCCTCCAATTTTCTGGTTATGTTACCGATAATTCTCCACCATCGCCCAAGGCTTGCGACATAATAAAAGAGTGGAATCAAAAATACGAATGGCCAAAGCTGAGAAGTGCATTGGCAAGGGACTTTATGATATACCTTGAGGAGCAGCATGCTACCGACCTCCCGGAACAACAGGTGGCCTGGCCAGACTGGTGGACTGACGGCGTAGGTTCGGCTGCCAACGAAACCAAAGTGGCCCGAAACACCCATATGGATATAGCTGCAAATACCGCCATTCTATCCATGGCAAAAATCCTGCGGATCACATTACCTGGGAACATACAGGAGGATATAGATCAGGTATATGACAATCTTTTGTTCTATGATGAACATACGCATGGTGCAGCTGAGAGCGTCTCCGATCCCATGGCCCAAAACACAATCAATCAGTGGGGAATGAAATCGGCTTACGCCTGGGATGCTGCCAAAAAGTCCTACGCACTGCAGGAGAAAGCACTGGCATACATCGAACCCGCACTAGGAGAATCAAATTTGCCAACTATTGCTGTGTTTAACACCCTCAACTGGACACGGACGGATATGGTTGAACTTTTTATCCCGTACGAAGTAATACCTGAAGGTGTTGATGCCACAATTGTTGATAGTGACGAAAGAGAAGTGCCTTTTCAGGTATTCGACCGGCGTATGGAAGGTGCCTACTATGGACTTTGGGTAGATAATATCCCGCCTCTGGGTTATAAAACACTGAAGGTGATCGTTGGAGAAAGAGGTGAATCGGAACAAGCCAAACCAGGAGAACTTTTCGAGAACAAATACTATAGACTTATCCTCAATGAAAAAAAAGGTATAGTAACTGGCATTTTTGACAAGGACCTGAAAAAAAATCTGATTGATCCGAATGACAGCCTTACTCTTGGTCAAATGATCTATGAAGAGCTAAGCAACCGTCATGATCTGGAGCGACTGACCAATACAAATCGTGACACACTTTACAGACCAGTCGATTTGAAAAGAAGTCTATTAAGTGACATAAAAGTCACTCAAAAAGAAAGCGGAGCCATCTATAATAGTCTTTTTCTTCGAGGTGACCTATCTGTCTGTGCCGATGACAGGGGAGTTACTATTGAAATCCGACTATACCACTTCCAAAAGAAGATTGAATTCCTGTATAGCATGTACAAGCTCCCTGTTGTAAGTCCCGAGGGTGTCTATGTAGCATTTCCATTTAACCTGGACGGCGGCAAACTGGCTTTTGAAGCTCAGGGCGGAGTAGTATATCCGGGAGTAAACCAGCTGGCCGGGAGCTCATCAGACTGGAATACTATCCAAAACTTTGCTGCCGTCAGGAACAATGAATCACAAATAGTCATGGTAAGCAACGACATACCATTGGTCCAATTTGGAGCTATCAATATCGGCAGGTACTATTATCGGTTGAAACCGAAAACCAACCACATCTATTCCTGGGTACTGAACAATTACTGGGTAACCAACTTCAAAGCCAGTCAGCAGGGAGAACTGCGATGGACTTATAGCATTACATCCTCAAAAGATAATTCAGACATATTTGCAACGAAATTTGGTTGGGGTGATAGAGTCCCATTAGTCTCAAGGGTTATTTTGCCCAGCGAAGGTGCCCAAAGCACTCAGCTTGTTTCCCGTTCTCTGATAGATCTCGCTATATCTAATTTATTATTGGTCAATACTACACCTTCCCTGGATGGAAAAGGGATCATACTGCAAGTAAGGGAGGTAGAGGGTAATCATGCAATTGTGGATATCAGGAGTCTTTTGGACCAAACAGCAGCGCTATCCATTCAGGAAGTAAATGTTATGGAAGAAGAGCTTTCGACTTTGACTTCACCATTGCTGATCGAACACTTTGGGACCAAGTTCTTGAAGCTAATTTTTGAAAGATAATACCTTAATGGCAAGGTCTGAAGACTCCTGCCCGTATGTCTTTTATTAGTATTTTGAAGATTATTTACTATTCAATATTAGTATAGACAGCCATTACGTCTTCATCATCCTCAATTCGGTCAATAAGCTTCTCCACATCTTCCAATTGCTCATCAGTAATCTCAATTGGACTGGTTGGATATCTTTTCAATGAGGCTTTATTCGCTGCAATTCCTTTAGCATCAAGTGCGGATGACAAAGTCCCAAAACTGGTGTAATCGGCGTATAGATAAATTGTGTCTCCCTCGCTTTCAATTTCGTCAACGCCGGCATCTATCAACTCCAATTCCAATTCTTCCAGATCAATATCTCCGGTATTTTCAATTTCGAAAACAGCCTTCCTTTCAAACATAAATTCCAAAGAACCTGAGGGAACAATCTGGCCTCCCAACTTGCTGAAATAAGCTTTGATATTTGATACAGTTCTGTTGTTATTGTCAGTTGCACATTCAACAAACACCAGAACCCCATGTGGCCCCTTTCCCTCATACGACACTTCAACAATGTCGGCTATGTCTTTTCCCGCTGAACGTTTAATCGCAGAATCTATATTATCCTTGGGCATATTTTCTGCTTTGGCATTCTGAATAGCCGCCCTCAGCTTGCCATTCATCTCAGGATCCATTCCTCCCTCCTTGGCAGCCACGGTTATCGCTTTTGCAAGTTTTGGAAATACCTTCGACATTTTATCCCAACGCTTTTCTTTGGCCGCCCGTCTGTATTCAAATGCTCGTCCCATGTTTCTCTTATCTTTCGGCAAATTAAAGTTCGAAGTTGCACATTATCAATTGGGAAACAATCTGTATTTCAAAATCAAGGTGATATGAGCATCTTTGAGATAAATGGATTCATTTTTAACCATTAAAGCTGAAGCCACGGGCCTTTATAAGGAAAAAGGCAGCAAGTTCCTGTCATTTGCATTCCCGGTTCAGTCAGAAGATGATATCAAGAGATTTCTCGAAAAATTAAGAAAAGAGTATCATGATGCAAGACATCACTGCTATGCTTATATCCTCAAAGCAGACCAATCACAGTTCAGAGCCAATGATGACGGGGAGCCCAATCATTCAGCAGGCGATCCAATACTCGGCAAGATTCGATCCAGAAACCTGACGAACACTTTGGTTGTGGTGGTGCGCTATTTTGGTGGAACAAAACTTGGCGTCAGTGGGCTTATCAATGCGTATAAAACAGCTGCGTCAGATTCTTTGGACAAAATTGAAGTCCGCAGGATCATAATCACACAACCGATCGAACTTGAATTTGAATATGGAGTAACCAATGAAGTGATACGCCTGGTCCATGAATTTTCTCTCGAACTCTCCAATCAGAAGTTTAATGAGCCCTGCAAAATATCTGCCCTTATCCCTCCTGCTGACCGGGATAAGTTTATTTAAAGAGGAAGCCTGATTAAAGGCTTGAAAATTATACCTCGGGAAGTTTAATGCTGTTTAAATAGTAGGGCTCAATTTTATTAATTTTACCTTCATCCAAAATAATCAGTCAAAAAGCCCTTGAAGAAATTTCTCATTACAACCGTAATTATTATTAGTGGTGCGGCTGGATATTTCTTCTATGAATTTTGGTTCAAAAAGGAATCTCTTCAGTTGTGGTCAGTGATTCCTGCGAAAGCTTCCCTGGTCTATGAAAGCAATAATATCATCGAAACATGGAGTCAACTTCAAGATGTTGTGGGGTGGAAAAACCTCTCCAGCATCAATTCATTCCCTGAGATCACCAAAGGCATTCATTTCATTGATAGCCTTGTCGGCTCAAGTGATAAATTCAA
The DNA here is from genome assembly GCA_027592755.1 of Bacteroidota bacterium. Taxonomy (GTDB): domain Bacteria; phylum Bacteroidota; class Bacteroidia; order Cytophagales; family Cyclobacteriaceae; genus JAJCYL01. Next base: position 8,276 of record JAQCLE010000119.1, read on the forward strand.
TAAACTGGTAAGCCAAAATCAGGTACTCATTAGTTTACATATCATATCAAAAGACGCTTTTGACTTTTTATTCACACTTGAAGCTCGCAACATTGAGTCCCATTCAATAATTTCTGAAGCAATTGAGCAATTAAAGGATTCCGGTCTAACGAGTTCATCAAGAACCTATCAGGGCCACAGCCTTTCAGAGCTGAGGGATGGAAAGGACATCTTTACTTTCATTTTTTACAAAAACTATTTCATCGGGAGTTTTACTCCTTTCCTTGTCGAGGATGTCATCCGAACAATTGATTCTGGTGGTTCCGCTTCTTTTTCTGCTGCTCACCAAAAGCTATATTCATTAGTGAAGTTGGAAAATGATGCTGGCAACCTGTACATCAACAGTGCTGAAATTGGTTCCTTCATAAACATATTCTCAAACCAATTGTCAAAAGGAACAGACTTCAATGATATTGCACTTTCAACTTTCCTGGACCTCGCAATTTCAGATAATGGCCTTTCATTCAGTGGTTTTACACTTGATGCAAATGCTGATTCATTCCTTGGAACTTTCAATAACAATCCGGCCTCTGTTGTTTCAATATCAAGCCTTGTGCCGTTGCGCACTGCTATTATGTATCATTTGACCGCTTCGAACCAGCAGGCATGGCAAGCTTCAGTAAGGAAATATTGGTTGAACAATCAAATGGAATTAATCAACCAACAGGATTCCATCAAGCTTCAATATGATATTGACATAGCGTCTTTTTCCCAATGGATGGGTCCGGAAAAGGCCGTAGCAATCCTGGAATCAGCCGAGTTCATGACCCCTGATATGCTTGTTTTTGTAGAGACCACAAATCCAGATGAAGCACTGAAACAAATGAACCGTTACGCTGAAGCTTTGAGCAAAGTTTCCCTAGACACTGTCTATATAGAAACCTATGATGAAATTACAATCCATCAGCTCAATGAAAATGAATTTCCAAGAATGCTTCTTGGTGAAATTGCCAACGGTTTCAATGATTCTTTTTACCTCATCTATGGTAATTACCTTGTTATCAGTAATAATATTGGAACCTTAAAAAGGTGGTATGACGATGTATTGGCTGAAAATACCTGGGGTAAATCCATTCGGGTAAACCGGTTTTTAGAATCGACACTTCAGGAAGCTAATCTTAGCATTTACTTAAATACGATCAGGTCCTGGGATCTCATTAAATCAAGACTATCCCCGAAATGGGCAGCTTTTGTTGAGCAAAATAGCGCTCCATTAAAAAGGTTTGAAATGGGAGCAATTCAATACAGTTATATTGATAACAAATACTACACTAATGTTGCCTTGCATTTACCTGAATCTCCCTCCACCAATGTTCCATCCGGATTTCAATCAATCAGTAGTGTTGAATTTCCATTTCCTTTAACAAGTAAACCGCACATCGTTAGAAATCATAACGACAGAAATTTTGAAGCGCTGGTCCAGGATACTGAAAACAATCTGTATCTTCTTTCGCAAAACAGCAAAGTTCTGTGGCATAACAGCATTGGTGTCCAGATAACGTCAGATGTTCATCAGGTGGATTTTTATAAGAACAACAAACTTCAATACCTGTTTGCCACAGAAAACATGCTGCATTTGATTGATAGAAACGGTGATTATGTTCCACCTTTTCCAATTAGCCTAAAACCTGATTTGAAGGTTCTTCACTTTTCAGTCATTGATTATGACGGATCTAAAAATTATCGGTTTATGGTGGCTACCCATCAGGGTGATATCTATTTATATGATAAAGATGGAAATAATCTTGACGGCTGGAGCCCAAGGAATCTCGATAAACCAACTGTTTTCCCCGGATCTCACATTAGGATTCGTACCCGTGACAGACTTCTCGCTATCCAAAAAAATGGTATCATAAACCTGTTTGCAAGGAACGGTGATATGGCCAAGGGATTTCCTATTGATTTGAAAGGAAGTACTGAAAGCCCTGTCTATTTAAAAATTGGGTCAAATTTTGACAATTCAAATTTAACCACAATCACCACTGGAGGAGAAATCGTGAGTGTAAGCCTCGGAGGAAAAATTCTCCGTCGGGAGCAGTTGTATAAACCTTCTAAGGAAACTCAATTTTTCATGCTTCCTGATGCTCAGGATCAGTCATACCTTTTTATCAGAAAAGACAACAACCAACTGTCAGTGCTAGACATGAAAGGACAAGTCATCTTTGAGAAGAATTATTTATCCTCTGATAACCTTCAGTGGCAATATTATAACTTTGGTGGTGGCAAAGAAATCATCATAATAATTGACAAAGACCAAGAGTTTACTTACCTCTACAACAGAAGTGGTAATCTTATCAATTATCAACCTCTTGAAAGCAGCTTTCCCATGGGACTTCTTTATTTTGCCCGAACAGATAAAATGAGGCTATATAAAACTTTTGGATCAGAATTCAGTATTTTGGAGTTTGAATACCGCTAAAACAATCTTGATTATTTCACTATTAAAATCTACCTACTAATTTTATTCGAAAAAAAACTGAACCACTATGAAAAAATTGACATTCATTCCATTTATTCTAATGATAGCATGTCAACCAGCTCCACCGCCATGTGAATGTGGAATAACTGGCAATGACAAAGTCCAGATTCGGGACCAGGAACAAGCTTTTGTAAAGGCAATATTTGAGGCAGATCAAAATCTCCTTGCTACCATTTTCGATGACCAAATAGTTGCCATGCCACCCAACGAAGGAGAAATTCATGGAAGGAACGCTTATGTTACCTACCTCAGCAAAATGCCATCAGTCCTGGAGTTTGAATTTCTGGAAGTCGAAATCGAAGGAGGTGACGACCATGCATTTGCCAAAGGAAACTATGTAATGACCCTTGAAGTGGAGGGTGCCGAGATAAGTGATGAAGGCAGTTTTGTTGAAATATGGAAAAAAATGGAGAAGGACGCTGGCTCCTTTACAGAGACATCTGGAACTCAGGCACGCCGCTAGTTACCTCTGATTCAACTCTTTTGCGTTAGAAACAATTGATTGACGGAAAAGACAAAGGCGAAGCGAGGGCTTCGCCTTTTTTTATTGACCTGAATTGACCTGTATCTGACCTTATTTTCAAAATGTATATCACAACTATCCGAAAGTCTAATTTCAAAAAACGGATAAAATAGCGGAAAAAGTTCAAACCTTTGA
>JAQCLE010000120.1 GCA_027592755.1 Bacteroidota bacterium
TCAAAGGTTTGAACTTTTTCCGCTATTTTATCCGTTTTTTGAAATTAGACTTTCGGATAGTTGTGTAAATGTAATAGACATTATTTCTTCTCTACCGTATAAATCCATTTTAATCTTTATAATATCATATTTTTGATACATTCCTCCTCAAAAGGCTCGCTTAATAGCAGTACTATGTCAGAAATTTTTTCCCGGAAAATAGGCTACATCCTCCAATTCTTCTTCTATCCTTAAGAGTTGATTGTACTTTGCCATACGATCCGAACGGCTGGCAGAACCTGTTTTAATCTGACCTGTATTTAATGCGACAGCAAGGTCGGCAATTGTGTTATCCTCGGTTTCGCCTGAACGGTGCGACATTACACTTTTATATGCATTGCGGCGGGCGAGGTTTACAGCATCAATTGTTTCTGAAAGCGATCCAATTTGATTAACTTTTATCAAAATTGCATTGGCAATCCCCTCATCAATTCCTTTTTGAAGTCTTTCAACATTAGTCACGAAAAGATCATCTCCCACTAATTGTACTTTTTTGCCGGCAAGCCTGGTCAGTTCCTTCCAACCGTCCCAGTCGTCTTCATCCATACCATCTTCAATTGATATAATCGGATACTTATTGGCCCAGTCATTCCAATAAGATGCCATCTCTGATGAAGTCAACTTATCACCTGTTGACCATTTAAAATGGTAATGACCGGTTTCTTTTTCATAAAATTCAGCACTTGCGGGGTCAAGGGCGATTGAGATATCCTCCCCGGGTTTGTATCCTGCCTTTTCAATGGCCATAAGAACAGTTTCAATGGCCTCTACATTTGATGAGATATTGGGTGCAAATCCCCCCTCATCACCAACGTTGGTAGACAGGCCTTTGCTTTTGAGCACAGCCTTCAATTGATGGAACACTTCAGTACCCATTCTCAATGCTTCAGAAAATGTTGGTGCATTGGTTGGCATGATCATAAACTCCTGAAAATCAATGGCGTTATCGGCATGACTTCCGCCATTCAGAATATTCATCATTGGTACAGGAAGTGTATTGGCATTCACTCCACCAACATATCTGAAAAGAGATTGACCGGCTTCCTGGGCCGCTGCTTTAGCGACCGCCAAAGAAACACCCAATATCGCATTGGCTCCGAGTTTGCTCTTGTTCGGCGTCCCGTCTAAGTCAATCATTAATCGGTCGATATAATTCTGATCAAATATATAAGCTCCCACTACCTCAGGGCCGATTTTCTCATTCACATTTTGAACCGCCTTCAACACACCTTTACCCATGTATCGACTTTTATCATTATCCCTCAATTCTACTGCTTCGTGAGAACCTGTAGACGCTCCTGAAGGCACAGCCGCTCGGCCTAAAAATCCGTTTTCAGTGACGACATCAACCTCAACAGTTGGATTGCCCCTTGAATCAAATATTTGACGGGCATGTACACTCTCTATGTAACTCATTTTTTAATTTATGTTTTGTTGAATCAGATTTATGAATTGATCAAATAAATACTTTGAATCATGAGGGCCGGGAGAAGCTTCCGGATGATACTGAACAGAAAATACTTTCTTGTCAAGTACCCTTAATCCAGCTACTACGCCATCATTAAGGTTGATGTGTGTTAGTTTAACATTTTTTGATTGCTCGAGAGACTCCTTATCCACAGCGAAACCGTGATTTTGGGAAGTTATTTCACAAAGTCCTGTTTCTAAATTCTTTACCGGATGATTAAGTCCTCTATGCCCATGATGGAGCTTATATGTGGAAATTCCACACGCCAGGGCTATAATCTGATGCCCAAGACAGATACCAAAAAGTGGTTTGTCTGAAGCTAATATTTGCTTAACCGTTTTAACGGCATATGGCATTGCAGATGGATCTCCCGGGCCATTTGAAATAAAATAACCATCGGCATTCCAGGTCTCCATTTCTTCAAAAGACGTTTCAGCCGGGAATACTTTGCAAATGGCTCCTCGCTCAGCTAAGTTTTTTAGAATGGATTTTTTAATCCCCACATCTAAAACTGCAACTTTCATAGTTCTATTATCATCCCCAAACAGGTATGACTCTTTAGTACAAACACGGGATGACAGTTCAAGATTGGCCATTGATGGCACTTCTGAAAGCTTCCTTTTTAAGACATGAATATCGTCTGTTTCGGAACTAATGATGGCATTCATCGCACCTTTATCACGAATATGGCGGACAAGATTCCGTGTATCAACCTCAGCAATTCCAACTGTATTATTCCTTTTAAGGTAGTCGTCCAGGCTTTCATCAGCTGTTGATCTGCTATGCATGGCAGAAAAACTGTTTACCACCAATCCGCTAATTTTTGGGAAGTCGGATTCCTGTTCCTGATCGATTGTACCATAATTGCCAATGTGAGAAGTCGTATTGATGACTATTTGACCAAAATAAGATGGATCGGTGTAAATCTCCTGATAGCCGGTCATCCCGGTATTAAAGCAGATTTCACCGCCTGATGTCCCTTCTTTACCAATTGAATTACCAATGAAAGATGTCCCATCCTCCAGCAACAGTATTGCACTCTTTCTCGTGTTAGTCATTTATAACGATTGGGCGTTCGATGTAGGAATCCGGCCACAAAAATAAAAGAGCAATTGGATTAAAGCTACCAAACAGGACAAAGTTCTTTTAGGGAACAATAAATTGGAAATTAGTATGCTTCCTTATGGACTCAATTGATATGGATCAACCCTCCTTTACAGGGATCCGTGCTCACGTGTCAGATCAAACCTTCCTGTTCGTGGAGACATGAACATTGGACAAAGACAAACTATAAAGAGAATACGAACATTTGGCTCGGCGAGGTTATATCAGGTAGATGGGCAAATTATATTCAATTTCAATGTGGATTATTGAACCAGGAAAAATAAAAAGTGATTTTGGTACCAGCTAATATTATCTTAGCACGATCACATAGCAACATGCCTGAAACACAAAAACTCCCACTCACCAAGCCACAGGAGAAGTTCAAAAAAAAGTTTCTTAACGCTTTTCTTTTCAGGTTACATGCATTATCAAATGTACCTGCCGGATTTGTTGCAGGAATGAAGCTTATTTCACTCGACACCAACAAGGCTGTATCAACAATACCATATAAATACCTTAACAAGAATCCATTTCGGTCGATGTATTTTGCGGTGCAAAGCATGGCTGCGGAGTTGTCCACAGCGTCCTTAGCTCTTCTTGCCATAGAAGGCATTGTGCCATCGGTGGCATTGATTGTGGTTGATTTGTCTGCCGAATTTCACAAAAAAGCCACAGGGAAGGTCACCTTCACTTGTACCGATGGCGCTTTGATATTCGATGCGGTGGAGCGATGCATTTCTTCAAGTGAACCAACAACTGTAAAAGCGAAAACGACGGGAACCATGGCCGATGGAACCCTGGTCTCAACTTTCTACTTTACCTGGTCATTCAAGCAACGGGCAGCCTAATTCCATTCCACCAGTCTGCCCTGTCTTTATTCGACTTATTTTTTGGAATCCAAGCAACCATTCTTTGATTACTTGTTGTAACAGTAATACCTAATTGAGTAATGGTTGATCGCTCAATCAATTTGGACTTAATAAAGAAAATAGTTTCCAACAATTGAAAATGGGGTAAAATGTTTTTACCCTTTTTTTTGCATGACCCCTGAAAGGGAATTCCCAAATCTCATGCGCTTTCATTCTAATTTCAGCACAATAGCAGGTTTAAAGAAGTAATGTGAAAATGAAGAAGAGATGGGAAAATTATTCAATCCAACGTTAATTAAACCGGTTGAGAGCAATCCTAATTACCATATTGAAAGCAGCGGGGTATCGATATTAGTCTACCCTTTCAATAAAAATAAAGATCCAAAATCAGTCAATGAACTTATCGAATTCGGGAAAGCCTTGGCTATGACCACATTAAGTGAAGTGGATATGGAACATTCTCAGGGATAAGGCTACGTCTTCTTTTTTACCTCTTTGGGGTGGTACTGATAAACTTCACTCAGACTTTCAGACGAATTAACCGATATTTCAAGGTCGTGTATCAGGCCGTCGTTGAGTTTATATACCCAGCCATGAAGATACGGGTACTCACCATGCTGCCATTCCTCCTGGATAAAGGAGACTTTGGCAAGGTTGTTCACCTGCTCAATTACATTCAACTCGACAAATCTTTGGGCTCTTTCTGTTTCGTCTTCAATTGCATTCAACTCTTTCGAATGCATTCTGTAGACATCCTTAATATGCAACAACCAGTTGTCCAGAAAACCAAAATTCTTATTCCCCATAGCCGCCATCATACCACCACAACCATAGTGGCCACAAACAATTATATGCTTGACCTTGAGAACTTTAACCGCATAGTTGACAACACTCAGTAAATTCGAATCGGTATGAATCACCATATTGGCGATATTTCTTTGGACGAATATTGAGCCCGGTAATGTTCCCGTTATTTCAGTTGCTGAAACACGACTATCAGAGCAGCCAATCCATAAATATTGGGGTTTCTGCTCAGCAGCTAATTTCTTGAAAAAATCGGGATCGTTTTTTTCGGTTTTTTGAACCCAACGTATGTTACCCTTTATGAGTTCTTGTATCGATTCCATTTTTTGAATTATAGGTTTGAGACGAAAGTAGCAAAAAATGAGTTAACAGGTATAACGATAAAAAATTATTGATTCTACCCTCCCATTCAAAACTTTTAATACTCTATGGTGCAAGCCTCATAGCTTGAAGCTTCTTACTCAATGGATTCTGCCATATCATGCAAGGCCTGTTTGGTTTTATCATTCTCAACATAATGTTCATTAATGGCACCTTTCAAATATTCAGAAGTTTCCACTTCCTGAACCAACAAAGATCCGTCAGAAAACTCCGCCAAATATTTTAGATGAGCCAAGGCGTCTTTCGCAAAATACTCGGTATTGTTATCCAAATGATTTTCGTCATACAAAAAATGGTTCTTTGCAAATGCATTGACAATATGTGAAAGGACGAACTTTACTTGCTCTGGAGTTAGTTTGTCATCACCTATCTGTTTTTTTTAGATTTACAAGATCATTAATTGCAGACTGAGCTAATTTGATATCACTTTCCATGCATGTGCTACAGGTGGTTATTGCTGCCAGCAACTGAATAGATTGTCCAAGTTCTCTTTCAAAATTCATCAAATGATGCTTATCAAAAGATATATATTGGCCATGCTCAAATGCTTATCAACATTTACTGCCAAACCGTGATCAATGAGTGATTGGTTTTCCCTTCCCTTTTGAAGCCCTACAAAGTACAGGATTGCCATTAAGGAAATCATAAATACGGGTACTAAGGGGAAGTTTTTCATCTCTATATAGTTGAATATAATTTATCAGTTACTGACCTATTACGCTAATCTGAAGATTTTCGGTTTTGTCTTAAATTTAATCCTTTTATCTTGAGGTTACCGCATTTAGATGCTATTGCTATACTATTCATTTTCCAAGCTTCTCCATTTTGGGAAGCATCGGAGTATTTTTAAATTGAAAGTTCTCCATCCTGCTTAATATTCTGTCCAAAAACTGGATGGTTTCGATGATGAATGGTCCTTTGTTAAGCATTACACAATCTGCCTTGAGGGAGTTAACTGTATCGGTAATTTCTGATCTGGAAGGTGCGCCGCTCTTGGCCAGGCTTGCTAGTACTTCAGTAGCCCATACCACTGGTACATGGGCCGCATTGCAAACCGAAAGAATTTCTTTTTGAACCAAGCCAATGTACTCCCAGCCTGTCTCTATGGCAAGGTCACCTCGGGCAATCATTACACCTACTTTTTTTCCTCTCATCGCAGTAATGATGATTTCAAAAAGGTTATTATAGGCCTTCATGGTCTCAATTTTAAATATGACACCCAGCTTATTCATTACTCCCAAAGCCTCCAATTCATTATACAATACTTCGACCTCTTCTCCTGAGTTAACAAAGGAGCAATTAACGACATCCGCATATTTCGCAATGAATTTCAGGTCTTCTTTGTCCTTTTCTGTGAGGCTGGGAATGTTTAAATCACTATTTGGCAGGTTAATCCCTTTAAACGCCCTAAGTTTCGATCCTTCTTTATTGGCATGGGTTATTTTTACATTGAAGCCTCCTTCTTCCACCGTGGTGATTATTCCTTTTATTTTCCCGTCATCAAAAAACACCTGCTCTCCGGAGGCGATACAATCAAAGACCTCCTCATTGGAGCATGACACATGCGGATTTTTAATGACATTTCCTTTAATGTCAACCACACCGGGAGCACCCAATTCCTTTGATCGATGGATGTGAATTATATCTCCTGTTTTTAGCAAAATGGCCTGCTTCCTTGGAGGTAAGGGTCCCACTTCGATTTTATCCGTATTCCTATTTCCTAGTTTAAACATACCTTCAGATGAGACTAGTACCCTGTCATTGCAGAACACAAGGGCAGCAGCATCACTAACTTCCAATACGGACATTTCTACCTTTCTACCGTCCTGATATTGATAGCGCATGCCAATACCATTTTTTAGCCTTTTGAACCCTTGTTTGTCAATTGGGACAGTATCTTCACCGTTTGTCCTCTCTGATGTTTCAACCAGTCTTATTAGAGCAGGGCTAACTACATTGCCATATTCATCGAACTCCGGGGAAAAAGACCTGCTACCAGGACTGGAAATGATATCCCCTGTCCTAATTTTTGGTCCAGCAATATCCATACTGATCTTAACATCTCGTTCACATTTTTTGCTTGCTTTTTTTAAATTGTAAACCATCTTCTCCCATTCTTCAGGACCATCGTGAGCGCAATTGATTCTGGCACAGTTCATACCGCTTGCTACCATCCTCTTAACAAGTTTATAGTCATGGGCAGCTTCTGCAGGCATGGTCACCATTATCCTAACTCTCCTATTTTTTGACCGGAAACCAAAAATTTCCTTGGCATTATTAGCCTGTAACTTTTGCACCTTTTTGATGGTAAGTTTCGGGTTAAAGTCCTTTTTATATTCTTTGCCCACGAGCCGGTTTAATATGACTTGCGCATTGATTAGACTTGGCAGGATATGAGCCTCGGCACGGGCAAGGCGAGATAGCCCCATAAACTCCAATTGATTTTGAATATCACGTAAGTCCCTCTTCCTTAGAGCTTTGTAGTGCAACAGGTTACGCACACTGCGCTGGAATTTGGGATGCGCATCAACCACCAGTTGCTTGTATCTCTTTTCAGAATTATAGATGTATTCCAGTACCTCTTTAGTATCGGCAATCAACTTGTTGATTTTGTTTATTTTAATTGGCATAGTCAAAGATTTAGACCTATTTTATTGCCGGAATTTTCTGGAATAGCTTCTATAATCGACAAAAATTGTAATTCTGAGCTTAAGAAGTTATGACCCTCGTCATACCAAAGAGCATTTGATATTATATTATGATTGGCAACCTAATACTTCGCCATCATGTTCGCATATCTCTAACTCCCAGAGACATCTCATTTTTACGAGCCAACTTTTTTTGAACCCCGATTGTGGTCACTTTCATGATTTCAGAAGGCTAATCCGGTGATTGTATGACCCTCATTAAAATAAAACGGGTGTTAGCTATATACTGGACCGAATTGAGATTACTTCACAATAAAAGTTCCACTACCCATGAGATAATCTTCGGTGTAAACTTCAACCTTGTGCAGTCCCAGGGCATATTCACTTCCTTTGTCATACAGGAAGCCAAGCGCCTGGCGGGAACGGTCATAAAGTATTTCCTGTTTGGCAGTGAAAAACATTTCCCGGTCCTGGAAAATAAAGGAGCCGGATCCACGGGTAATGTCAAACAATACATTGCCATCGGGAGCAACTATCCTTACTAAAATATCCTTGCTTTCAATTTCTGCCACGGGATTTTCGCTCACTGCAAATTCAATCCTTAATTTATCGATGTGCCGATTCTTAATATCATCTACTCTCTCCTTACCCCTTGAACTGACTGCAATGATCTTCATGCTTTCGATACTCAGTTGACCTGCAACCGCTACCTTTTCTTCCAGTTGTGTTTTCGTTTCGTTAAGGTTCCGCAGCGATTTATTCAATTGATTCGTCTGGACTTTCAATTCCGTATTCTCAGTAGCCAATACCTCATTAATTGCCTGAAGTTTTATGATTTCTTCATCTTTGGCAAGAAGCAACTCCCGGTAACCATCCACCCGGGACCGGAGGTCACCAATTTCTTTGTTTGTCCTGTTTCTGATTTGTTCTTTTTCATTTTCCAGTTGCTCTTTCACCATCACGAGAGAATCGACCCTCCCCCCCAACTGTGAAATGGTCAAAATTCGGTCACTCAATTCATCGCCTATGGAATCCAGTTGAAAATATGCTGTTTCCAATTCAGCCTCCGACAAAGTCAGATCGCCTTCGAGTCTAGTTTTTTCAGAGTAATTTAAATAAAGCACTGCGCCCATCGCCACCAGGCTGAGAACCAAAGCAATTGCCAGATAATTAGGCTTATTTTTATTTTCTATTTCTTTTTCAGACATCCTACTACTTTGTAATTTTGCGAGTGCAAAGTTAAATCATTTTGCGAAGGTTGATAATCCCTCAATTAAATGATGCTGATTCTTATTAGAACAATTGTTCCTGGGTTTCTGATCTTTCAATCAGGCGTTCATCCTGGCTTTTTGAGGTTTTTGCTCCCAGCTCTTTCAGGCGTTCGGTTTTTCTAATCAGGTTATCCTTGCCGGTACTGAGTTTGTTCATGGCCTCCTCATAACTGGACTGTGTCTTTTTAAGGCTGTGACCGACTTTTAAGAGTTCTTCAATAAAGGATACAAATTTATCATAAAGCGCTCCACCCTGTCTGGCAATTTCCATCGCGTTATGGTTTTGATATTCCTGCTTCCAGATACTCACTACTGTTCGTAAGGTAGCAATCAGGTTCGTGGGGCTTACTATGATGATGTTTCTGTTATAAGCATCGTCGTATAGCTGGTGATCGTTTTGAATGGCCAATAGAAAGGATGGCTCGATTGGAATAAACATGAGGACATAATCCAGGTTGTCAAGACCATACAATTGTTGATAATTCTTTTCGCTAAGGTCTTTCATGTGCTTTCGTATCGACATAATGTGTGCCTTTAGCATTCTCTCCTGTCCTTCATCATCGTCGGTATTGACATATTTGTCATAGCTCACCAGCGATACTTTGGAATCGATCACAATGTTTTTATTGTCGGGGAGCCGGATGACTACATCAGGCCGGAACCGTCGACCCTCTTCATTTTTAATGGTCTCCTGCATGAAATACTCCCTATCTTTTTCAAGTCCCGATTTTTCAAGAATGCTCTCAAGGATAAATTCACCCCAACTGCCCCGGGCCTGGGAATCGCCTTTTAGCGCCCTGGTTAAATTCGAAGCCTCTTTGGTGATTTGCTGATTGAGCTCTTTTAAATTGGTGAGTTGCTCCTTAAGTGCCGAGTTGCGTTCCAGATTGTCTTTGTTTGCTTCCTCCACTTTCTTTTCGAAGCTGCTTATTTTTTCTCCCAAAGGTTTGAGCAATTCATCAAGGTTGGTCTTGTTCTGGTCAGTAAACTTCTTGCTCTTTTCTTCCAGGATTTCGTTGGCAATGTTCTTGAATTCCGTGGTGAATTTCTCTTGGAGGTTTTTTACCTCCTCCTGATGCTCAGCCATGCGATCCTGCAAGTTTTTCTGATTGGCTACAAGCGCAGAATTCCTACTGTTCAGCTGGATAATCTCCTCCTGATTTCTCCTGAGTTCAGCATCCTTTGCCAACACATGGCCTTCAACAGATTTCAGTCGTTCGGAAGCCATTTTTACCTCGATTTCGAGGTCTTGCTGGAGGCGACTGTCAGATTTCTGGTTTTGGAAGTAGAACCTGGCCATGAACCATACACTCACGGCTACCGTTATCAGCCCAATAATTAAAAAAACTATATCCATAAACTCAAAATTACTGATTTAACTGGCATGACGGCTAAGATACAAAAGGGAGTCAAAAGGAAGAATGAAATGGGTAGGTTTCTGATTTATTCTTTTGGCTATAATCTCCATTTCGAATTAGGTTGTTTTCTCTGTTTTTAATTATTTTTTTAAAACATGGAAACCTTCAGAAGTTATTGGTGTCTTTAATGATGTTTGATAAGGAAAAGCAGGATACTGTAATTGAAAGCATAAAATCCACTCAGCTGTCCTGTTTAAGAATACGATAGTTTGTTAAATTAAAGAGTCTGGATTTATTCCAGACTCTTTTTTTTGTAGGTTTTTATTAATACCGTCTTGGTGATCTGTTTAATATAGATATCTCCCAAAATGTTGTTCAGTTTTAGCAGGAAATTTCTCCCCACCTTCGTCGGCTCGAAATGACGTTAATCTAAATACTCATTATCTGTGAGCCAATCAGTCAGCCGCTGTGGCCAGGAGGCGAGGGTTTTTAGTTCGGTGCGATAACCCATATTGAAGGCATGCCCACCTTTGGAATAGATATGAGCTTCCAATGGAATATTGGCTTCTCTGTAACCATTGATCAATTTTACAACGGGCCCGGAACTGCCACGGTCGTCGTTGGCAACAAGCATAAAAACCGGAGGTGAACCAGCGGGTATTTCATCTGGAATTCCATATGGACCCGGGTAGATCAAGACCTGGAAATTGGGTCTACCATTGAGTCTGTTAGTTGGATCAACAGCATTAGATTCACCATCTCCACTTTCGTAGGATACCATTGAAGCCACCTCTCCTCCAGCTGAAAAACCCATTATCCCAATTTTTTCAGGATTGATATTCCATTCTTTAGCCCTACTTCTTATCATGCGGATAGCCCTGTTAGCATCCTGGCGAGGATGTCCCTGAAAATTGTAAGGGGAACCCTCCTCTCTGCCTAATCTGTATTTCAGCACAAATGCCGTTACACCAAGCTCATTGAAATAGAGGGCAGCATCGCGACCTTCAGCATTGATGACAAGCAGCCTGTGACCACCACCAGGGCAAATGAGTACTGCTGTTCCATTGGCTTTGCCCGCGGGTGGATGATAGGCCGTAATGGATGGATTATGGATGTTCTTCACCCAATAATCTTCGGCTAGCTCGGGCTCATCTTTGCGGTTTTCAAATCCCGGTGCACCGTTTTCCCAAAGAGGGATTGTCATGGGATCAACCTGGGCGAATGCAGTTGTTGAGCAGAATACCACCAGATAGGTAATGATTTTCATAACGATAGATTTAAACCCAAAATTGTCATTAGAGAAATTAAGTTGGCACAAAAGGCCATGAAAAACGTTGGGTTTGATTCCAGATACCATCGATCCATTTTCTTCTTTTCATGTTAAGGGA
>JAQCLE010000016.1 GCA_027592755.1 Bacteroidota bacterium
CAAAACGTGGCAAAAATTAAGCATTACGGGATATTGCAACTTTATTCATAAAGGTTCGGATGAGTGTGTTGTCACATGAAAGTTGCTAAAAGATGGTATGGGAAATTCAGTATTTGACGTAAATTTGTGCCTTCCAATCGAAAGTTGGTTCCTAAATTGAAGGGTATATTTCTTACACTTAGATTAACTTGCCGATCCAAATTTGATGGTTACTAACCTTAGCACGAATTCTCCGCAGCAATGAACACGGATGCTTTCAAAAAAGAGTTGTACCAAACCATTAATCTATATTTTGATAAAAATGGAATTTCGAAGCTTGCCAATGATCAAATGAAAGCCAAGTTGGTGATCGCGGGGGTATGGTGGTCCGGAAGCCTAATCCTTCTCTATACTTTTAGTGCCACTCCTTTTATTTTTGTGCCGTTGTATGGTCTCCATCTTTTTTCTCACTTATTCATAATGTTGAATATTTCACATGATGCCAACCACTTCGCGATTGTTGATAATGGGATGTTTAAAAAAGCACTCCGCTACAGTTTAGATCTGTGCGGTATTAATTCATACATGTGGAGACAACTTCACAACCATCAGCACCATAATAATATGAATGTTCTCGGTGAAGACGATGGGCTGGTGGCACGTGGACTTTTGAGGTTTACCCGGCATGATAAGCACAGATTTGTTCATAAATTCCAGCATTTGTATCTATTTCTGGTGTATAGTTTATTTTCATTGGACTATATTTTTCTTAAAGATTTCGAATGTTTCTTTTTCCCATTTCTTGATGGACTTAAAGGTAAAAAGCATCCCAGGATTGAATATGTTAAGCTTTTTCTTTTCAAACTAGGATATGTTGGGTACGTAATAGTTTTACCTATTTATTTTCTTGGATTTTCTGTTGGACTGGTGATTGCAGCATTTTGTTTTTGGCATTTGTTTATTGGGATAGTTGGGGCGATTATTATTCAAGTGGAGCATCCTTTACGTGCGAACGAATTTCCAACATCCAGGAATGAGTATGAGGATTACATTTATCACGTCTTTGCAACAACTTCAGATCATTCATACAATAGTTTGTTTGGCAATTGGTTTTATGGTGGTCTAAACCTGCACGTAATTCATCATTTGGCTCCGCGAATATGTCATACGCATTATCGGGCACTTACAGCGGAGATCAGACCAATAGCTGAAAAATATGGAGTGACATACAAGGCTAACAATACTATATTTGATGCCATAAAAGAACACTACTTACACCTTCGAAATCTTGGCTTACAAAAAGATTAAAATTATTAATATTAATTATTAACTGTATTTTCCAAATAGAGGTCTTCACCAAATTATTTTGACCCACAAGGTGAAAAGACAATGTATTACGATATATGAACTTAAAACCTAAATATTTAATTTATGCCTAAGCTTTCTGAAAGATTGGATTATTGGGTTGGGAAATCTCCGGATAAATTACTCTTTGAATTTTTAGATATCAACGGAAAATCGGTTGAAAAATACACTTTCGCAGAATTTGATAAAGCTGCAAGGATAGTGGCCACCAATCTCGTTGAAAATTACAATTTCAAGAAGGATGACAGGATATTGATTACCTATCCTCCCGGGATTGAAATGATTATTTCCTTCTTTGCGTGCGTTAAGCTTGGTTTGATCCCTGTCCCTACCTATCCCCCTTCTTCATCTGGTTTCCAATCGGCTTACTATAAGATGGAACATATTGCAAAGGATTGTGGAGCTTCTGCAGTACTTACAAATGGAGAATATTACTGGTCACTCAAACTCAACATGGATCGGAATAACATTGTTGAGGAAACCGTTTTATCGAAACTTCCATGGATCAACACTTCAGAATTCACGCACGAAAGTGGTGCCAAAAATTATGAGCAGCAGTCCTCCGTTCTGTTTCTTCAATACACCTCTGGTTCAACCACTGATCCCAAAGGCGTAATGGTTTCGCATGAAAACATCATTAACAATGCCGAAAATGTACTGTCCGAAGCCCCTTTTGGCGTATCATGGCTTCCGCAGTATCACGACATGGGATTGATCGGTTACCACCTCTTTATGATCGTGATGGGAGGAACAACGATTGGATTCTCCACACTCGATTTTATACGCAGACCTTCACTTTGGCTAGAGACTATATCCAAGTACAAAGCTAATCACTCATCCGCACCGAATTTTGCCTATGACTATGTGCTTCAACCGGGCAAAATATCGGATGAAACGTTAGCCAGCCTGGACTTAAGTTCTCTAAAAATACTTATGACGGCGGCAGAGCCGGTTCGGGCTGCCACATATAACAAATTCCTGGAAAAATTTAGTGCTCATGGACTGAAGGAGGGTGTTTACACTGCAGCCTATGGTCTGGCTGAAAATACGCTGGCTGTTTCACAAAGTGGAATGAAATCATTGTCTGTGAACACTTGTGCCTTAAAAAATCATGAGTTAAAACTTGCAAATGGTGAGGGTGGTGATGTTACACAAATCATGAGTTGCGGCAAACCCCTCAAAGACCAGATTATAAAAATTGTGGACCCTAATTCTAGCGTTGAACTTGAAGACCATAAAATTGGTGAAGTATGGCTTGCCGGACCGAGTAAAGGCTTGGGCTACTGGGGTAAACCGAAACTGAGCAAAGAAATATTCGAAGCACAGATTACAGGCGAGAATGGTAGTGCAACCCACACATTTCTACGAACAGGTGACCTTGGATTTCTACATAATGAGGAACTTTATATCTGTGGCAGAGCCAAGGACATGATCATTATTCGGGGAGCCAATTATTATCCTCAGGACATTGAACAAATTGTAGAAGAATGCAGTAAAAAGATTAGGCATGGATATGTTGCCGCTTTTGCTAACGAAGAAAATGGTGAAGAAAAACTCGTGATTGTGGCAGGCATCAAGCACAAAAACAAGGTGCCTGATCACAACAAAATATCTGATCAAATCCGTGAAAAATTAAGCATCATCCCCTCGACAATAACTTTCACGACCACTCGCAGTATTCCAAAGACTTCCTCTGGAAAAATCATGCGTCAGAAGGCTAAGCAGCTTTGGACTAATGGTGAGCTTGAGGTCATTGAAAGTCATATGTTGGTCGAGGAAAGTGAAGGAACGCCCAAGATTAAATCGACCAATACGCCATTCGATGACATCATGAAGCGGTACGGATTCACTGGAAATGAAACCTATTCATTGGTTCATGTGCTTGACTCACTCGATCTGGCGGTACTAATTCATGATGTAAAAGAGCTTCTCAAGAAGAATGGAGCGGCAAAGCTATCATCTGAAATTGATGCGCGACTGTTGCAGGAAATCAGCGTGTCAGAGTTTTTCGACCTTATGCAGCAATTCAGCACCTCATCTATCCTTGCAATCAAGCGCCTTAAGAATACCATTCTCAAACTTCAGAAAGAGCACAATGCTTTTGAGCAGAAGAGAATGCTACAGGATACCAAATTGACCTTCACTCCGGAAGCACCAAACTATGACCCGGAGCATCTTCACAGTGGAAAAATTCTACTTACCGGGGGAACAGGGTTCTTAGGACCCTTTATTCTAAAAAGCCTACTCGAGCAAACGAATGAGACTGTTTATGTCCTCTTAAGAGCAGATAATAAAGAGAAGGGGTTGGCCCGATTGAAGGAGGGCTTTGATCTTTCTAATATTCCGGAAAGTGAGTACCTGTCAGAATTTAATAAGAGAGTGGTTCCGGTATGTGGTGATTTATCCAAACCCAGGCTGGGACTTGATGCAAAATCATGGAATTTCCTTGCCAGGAACATTCACACCATTTACAACAATGGAGCACTCGTTAATTATCTCTTTAACTATGATAAAATGCGGAGTACCAATGTGACTGGTACAAACGAATTAATAAAGCTTGCACTGGATGGGAATCCTAAAATATTCAATCATGTGTCCACCACTTTTATTTTTGGTTGGGCAGTGAAAGATACGCTCTTTGAAACGGACACCTGTAACTCACTGGATCTGCTGGATTTTGGCTACAGCCAAACCAAATGGGTATCGGAGCAAATTGTACTTGATGCCATGAAACATGGGCTTAAAGCTAGAATCTTCAGGCCTGCCCTGGTTACGCCATCGGTGTACGGCGGAGGAAATAATTTCGATATTTCGATTCGGTTAATTGCTTTTATGATCAATCATGGGATCACCGTCAATTCTTTCAACCAGGTGAGCTTTACACCTGTGGATATTGTAGCGAGTAATGTTGTTGCAATTTCAGGACTACCTGATACAATTGACAAAACGTTCCATGTCACCAGAGATGAGTATGCCCGGATGCTGGACATTACCGATATCATTACACGCCTTACCGGTAGGGAATTCAAAGGGTTTGACTTACCAAAATTCGTTCCTCAAATTGTGAGTAAATGCCGAAAGGAAGATCTCCTGTTTCCTTTACTTGACTTTCTGGTAAGATCGGTGGACAATATTTCATCAATGGAGTTTAAGCGATACGACAACGATTCGTATAGTCAGTCGCGAACCAAATCTCCAAATGGGATTGCTGACCCCACACTAGAAGATACTGTAAGAGGAATGTTAAAATTCATGATCAACAAAGAAATCGTGGATGTTAAGTTAATCGAGAGCGGAGTGGAAGTTTCCCGATAAAAGGCTCTTTATTTTCCTTGTAACTTTAAACTCTGATAACCCACGAAACTTATAGCGATATACTGGGATTCATTGGCTTTCACTTTGAAAGTACCATCTAAATCAGATACGGTTCCGTTTGTGGTACCGGCTACCACGATGTTAGCTCCTGGGAGTCCCTCGCCGTTTTCGTCGAAGACAGTACCGGACCATTCACCATTGGTATAGTCTGCATCTACTTTTAAGTTGATATGAAGATGCTGGACTTCCTCAACAATAATTATTCCCTGCGGGCTGTTGTCTTCATTGGTTTTGTCCCTTTCAAGTTTGAAGGTAATTGGTAACACCATTCTCACTCTTACAGCCATACCCCTTTGAGTTGCAGGCTTGAACGAAGCAGCATTTTGCAGCACTCTCACAGCCTCGTTGTCACAGTTTGGACCAATCCCTTTGACAACCTTCACATCCGATAAGGAACCATCTTTCTCAACTATGAACTGAACAAATACCCGTCCCTCAACTCTCTGGGTTCTTGCTTCTTTTGGGTATTTTATTTCATTTGCCACATACTTATAGAGCGCTTCTATTCCTCCCGGATATTGTGCCCACTCTTCCACTACAGTAAACACTTCCTCTTCCAATTCAGACACAGGATTATCTGTTTGGCTACCCATCACTTTAGTCCTCAAAGATGGCTCTTCGCTACAGGCGAAGATTACAATAAGTGCCAAATATATAGAACAAAGCACAATCAATTTCCAGAGGCTCACATTTTTCGCATTTTGTTTCATGGCATTCAGTCGTTTTAAAATTAAACCATCATGGAACGAACTGGCCAGGCTCAGTCCATTTGATTTCAAAGTAGAAATAATAAGTATGGATGAATATTGGTCAATATTGCACGATTTAAGTGCATATGCATCAGCCTGATATTCGTGTATTATTCTAATTTCTTTATTGATAATCCAAGCGGTAGGGTGCCACCAGAAACATACTTTAAACAACTCGAAGAACATTAGGTCGAAGGTATGCCCCAAAGCAGCATGTGCTTTTTCATGCTCGAGGATTATCTCATAATCTTTTTGGTCTGTATTGATTTCATCACTTAGGAAGATCCAATTGAAAAATGTGAAACTTCCTCTAATATTCCTGACTTTGCGGATATTCAAGTCATTGAACAACTCCTTATTACTATTACGTTCTAAATAGATTAAGTAGAGAACACTCCTGAAGAATTTGAAAAGAAATAATACGCTAATTCCTATATACATCCAAGTAAGTAGATCATAGTACCAGGTTGACTCATAAGTTGCGGGAGCAATGGGCATGGTATCCAATGAAATGGCTTCCATAGGTATGGCATCAATTGGTTCCCTGATGCCATAAAATAGCTTTGGTAGTTTGAGTAATGGAATGATAAGAGAAAGAAATGTAGCGCTCAGAAGATAATATCTCAATATCGCATGCTGTTGCTCTTTTTTCAAGAATAACCAATAGCCCGTAATTAATGCCAGATGGATAACTGAAAATTCTATCAGATAATTGCTCATTGGTCCCTGGCTTTAAGTTCTTTAAGGAGTTGCTCCAGCTCATTGAGGCTCAGTTTATCCTCTTTTGCGAAGAATGAAACCATCTCCTGATATGATCCACTGAAGTACCTTTTTACAAATCCTTTCATGAATGCCTTGGTATAGACATCTTTCGTAATCAGAGGATGATATTTATGTGACTTACCGTGGGTTTCATATCCAACAAATCCCTTTTGTTGCAAGATTCGAACGACAGTAGAAACAGTGTTGTAAGCAGGTTTTGGTTCAGGCAATTTGGTTATGATATCCTTAACAAATGCTGAGTCCAGTTGCCATAGAATCTGCATGATTTCCTCTTCGGCTTTAGTTAATTCTTTCATCGATTAACGCTCACATCAGTCCATATAACTAAATCTTTAGGTAAAACTATAAACTTAGTTGATGATATCCAAAAATTAACTAAAAATTAGTTTAAGACGTGTATTGAACCGTAGAATTATCCTAATTGAGGATTATCTATTGTAAATAAAAGCTTAACTATTGATAACACGACTAAAGCTTTTAAATTTAATAATTTTTAATGCCCAGCTCTTCGTTGTGAAGTGAGAGGTATTTTAGATAATTTGATGATATGTTTGACTATTTGCCATTATTCCTGGTTATTATGGTAGCGTACCTGGTACCCATGATTTTAACATGGTTACAGGTATCCAAGGTTCCATCAATAGTAGTTCAGATCATGGTTGGTGTCATAATCGGACCCCATGTACTCAATTGGGTCGCGGACGAACCATACATGGAATTCCTTGCTTATACTGGATTTCTCTTTCTAATTTTTCTGAGCGGATTGGAAATTGATGTTACACGGATACTGAACTCTTTTCCGAGAGGGAGAATAAGACTTAAAGAAATAGCAGAAAACTCTCTGATCCTCTCAGTTTCGATTTACCTGGGAGCGTTATTTTTATCATTACCCTTGTCATGGTTACTGAATTATTTTTTTCAAACTGACATTATCTTCTTCGCGATTTTATTACCTACTGTCGCATTGAGTATTGTGGTTCCAATTCTTAAAGAGGATGGAAACTTGACGAAGAAGTTCGGACAGATTGTCCTGATGGAAGGCGCATTGGCTACCATCATGAGTGTGTTGCTCATTGCTATTTACTCTGGTGTTTTACAGTACGGTTTCAAAGCTGAGCTTCTGTTGTTCTTAATTATCTTTTTAACATTTGGTGTTGGTCATTGGATTGGCCATCGTTTAATTAAGATAAGGCTTTTTGAAAACATACAATACCTACTTGAACATGCTGCTTCGCAGATAAGGGTTAGAGGCTCTGTTGCACTTATGCTTTTATTTGTGGTTGTTGCATCACTGATTAATACTGAACCCTTTATGGGGGCGTTTTTTGCAGGACTATTGTTGTCAATATTCATAAATAAAGACAGGTCACCACTTGTCTTCAAGCTTGATGGGATGAGCTATGGGTTCTTTATACCAATCTTTTTTATTATGGTTGGAGTTAACCTTGATTTAGGAGCCCTCAACAAAATTGGCGACACCGGTACTTTTGTCATTCTACTATTGGTTTTTTTCTTTATTTCTCAAATTATTCCAACGCTAATAGCTTCAAATGCTCTAAAATTAGACAAAGCGCTGGCATCTGGTTTTTTGCTAAGTGCACGTTTAGGCTTGACAATTGCAACAGCTCAAATTGCGCTATCGATGGACCTTATTTCCACTGAAACGAACGCAGGAATTGTTATTGCATCAATATTTTCAAGTATTCTTTCTCCATTGATTTACAATCAGATTTCTGGAAAAACATGGAAGAGGTATAAGGTCTATCTACTGGGTGGGAGTAAGGTCAGTGCCAAATTGGCTGAGAGGATGCAAATGCATGATGTCTCTTATGTAGTAATTGAATCCAATCCGAAGCGAATATTGTATTTAAAGGAGAAGAATATAGAACTCATTGAAGGGGATCCACATGATATTGATTTGATTAAGAATCTAAAAATCAGGCCTCAGGATCAGGTTGTAATTCTTACGGGATTAGACAATCTGAATGTTGAACTCGCCGGTATCATGAAAACAGAACTCGACTTGTCGAATGTGCTTACTGTGGTGCGAAGTGAGAAACAGCAGGAAGAGTTGAAGCATTTTAATATCCTGAGCTCTCGAACTGATGAAATTATTGCGTACCATTTTGAGAATCAGATATTCCGGCCGGAAACGCACCAATCATTAACAGATCATTTTGGCGCATTCAGTGTCGAAGAATTTCATATAACCAATGATGAAATTAATGGGAAAAGAGTAAAGGAGTTGGCATTGCCTCCTTCAGGATCTTTAGTTGTTTTGCGTCGAAACAAGGAAATGGAAATACCCCATGGCAATACTCATTTTTTCAAAGGTGATGTAATTACAGTAATTGGTGACAGGCGAGCTTTGGAAGACTTTCGCTCAATTTTTAAAGGGGACATCTAGAGGGTTCATCTATAGGTATGTTAATATTGTTAGGCACTCTAATTTAGAGATTCTGTACTTTGAACTAAGTACTATTTCGCCCACTTACGGAATCTTTTCATTCACAGGGACTCTTTTCTCTTTTCATAGTCCAAATATGTTATGAATTGAATGTCGCAAGGATAATGTGAAGCCTGATGAGCCTTACTTACTTTAGACTAAAATAACTGATAATTGGATAGAATCCCGCTGCTGCCTTACAAATCCAGGCTAAAACATCCATTAACGCAGATGGAGAAGGCATTGCGGAAAATGCTCTTTGAGTTTACCAGGTTTTATCTGCTGGTACAACGGAAAGCCGTTTAAAACTATTATTCTGGTCCAAAATAGTTTTACTTCTCCATCGATACGACAACGTTTCCAATCTTTTCTCCTGATTCGATATAGCGGTGGGCCTCCGGCACATGTTCCAGCGTGTAACTCTTGTCGATTACGGCTTTTAGTTTGCCATCGGCCATTAGATTTTTGAGGTAATCTAAATCTTCACTGGTGTCATTGGCCAGTGCGAAAATAAACTGCTTACCCGTTCCCCTGATCTTACTTAGCATTTCCTGACAAAGTCCGGAGATTACCTGACCCACCCAGGGTGTAGCCAGAATGTATCGACCGTTGGGTTTGAGTGTTTTCATAATAAGGGGAACAGACCGCGAGCCTCTTACATCAAAAATTACATCGTAGGATTCCTTATGTTTTGTAAAATCTTCTTGCGTGTAATCGATTACCTGGTCTGCACCAATTTCGCGAAGTATGTCCAACTTGTTTGTGCTATCCACTCCAGTTACTTTAGCGCCAAAAAGTTTTGCCAGTTGTAAGGCATAGGTCCCAAAGTTACCGGAAGCACCAATGATCAATACTTTTTCGTTCGGTTGAATCTTTGCCTTTCTCATGTAGTGCAATGCATTGCTTCCTGCTGTAGCCAGGGTGGAGGCTTCTTCAGGTGTTATGCCATCCGGTTTGATGGATAAAGGATAGGATGTTTTAACGCATGTATACTCCGCATGTGCTCCAAGTCTTAACCGTGTGTTGCCAAATACCTGATCTCCGGGCTTAAAGTTTTTCACGTCTTTACCAACACCCACCACCTCGCCGGCAAGATCCATTCCCGGTACTAGAAATTTTGGCTTGAGAATCCCCATGTAAATGCGGACTGGAAGCCAGAACAAAACATGCATATCAAATCTTCTGAGTTCACAATCCCCAGGAGAAACTGCAGCAGCACGGACTTTAACTAGTACTTCATCGTCCTTCGGTGATGGTTTTTCTATTTCACCCAATTTCAAAACTTCAGGGGATCCATAAGCTGTCCACAATACTGCTTTCATCATAATATTGATTTGTTTTTTGTATACTCAATTTTAATTATCTCTCCGTTCAAGGTATTGATCCAGTGCATAAACTTTGTGCATACCTTTTTTCCCTTTTGCAAAGATGTTATAACTGTCGGTAGTAGCACAAGGGTTAAACTTTTGATAGATCGTTTCTGAAATCAGAAATTGAGTGTTAATTGATTTGTTGGCTTCTTCTATGCGCCTGGCAAAATTTACAGTGTCGCCAATGGCTGCCTGCTTTTGCATTCCTTCAATACCGATCGTGCTCCAAAGGACAGGACCCGTGTGTGCGCCCATTCTTACTTTAAATTGATGCCCATAAAACCCATTCAGTTCTCTTTCAAAATCCAATACTGCAGACTGCAGCGTGATGCCAGCGCAAAGCATGTTAGCTGTATGGTTCTTATCCTCATCCAATCCAAAAAGTGCAAGAAACCCGTCACCGTAGTAGTCAATGATGGTGCCCTGCTTTGACTTAATGATGTTGCCCGCGATGCTGAAGTAGGCATTTAAGATCTGTGCCACTTCATGCGTGGATGTCGATTCTGCAAGGGCAGTATAATTTGCGATATCCACAAACAGGGCAGAAACGTTTTTTTCAACTCCTGTTGGTGACTGTTGGGCAAAAGGGAATTGGGTGATGGTCTGACTATACATAATGCGTATTTTTCGTTGTTAATTGTGTACATATAACGCAAATATAATCTGAGAGTTGCGGAATTCATTAAATATGTGTTAAAATCACGCAAAAAGATAGATCTCATTTTGAAAATCGGCGTTTTACGGCGATTCAATTGCTTTTTGAAAGAAGAAATTTTTTTGTTGTGTGCAGAACTCCTTATCTTCATTGCGTGCAAACTACACAAAATATAAAAGTGACTGTAGATGCTGTGGTATTTGGCTACAGTCGAATGGATGGCGTGTCTCTGTTGTTGATTAAAAGAAAGTACGATCCCTTCAAGGGCTCATGGGCAATACCAGGTGGATTTGTTTTGGATGATGAGTCACTGGAAGATGCTGTGGAACGAGAACTACAGGAAGAAACGGGATTGAGGATTAATTACCTGGAGCAACTCTACACGTTTGGCAAGCCTGAGCGCGATCCGCGTTCCCGGATCGTTTCCGTTGCCTACTTTGGATTGGTTAAGTCCACTCAATTTCAAAAGTTACGAGCCACTACAGATGCTGAAGAGGCTGCCTGGTTCACATTTAAAAAACTGCCCAAACTCGCTTTTGATCATAAGAAAATACTAAACGTATCCATTGAGCGATTGCGTGGAAAGATTACCTATCAACCTATAGGCTTTGAATTGCTTGACAAAAAGTTTCCTTTCTCCGATTTAGAGCATTTATACGGCAGCTTATTGGGCAGACCAATTGACAGGCGTAATTTCAAAAAGAAAGTAATGAGCATGGGTATCCTCGATGAGCTGGATGAAAAAGCCAAATCCACTGGAGCTGGCAGGCCTGGAAGTCTTTTTCAATTCAACAAAGCCACCTACGATCGATTATTGAAAAACGGAATGCACTTTGAGATTTAGTACTGAATTTCTTTTAGTCCGTCATTTTAATAAATAAGCAAAGCATTGTGTAAGTGTTCAAGGGATGAAATAAATGAGCCTGATACTCAGTCACATTTGCATGCGTTGAGCCAAACTCAATGGATAAATGTGAGGTTTTATAAGTCGGTTCAAAATTGTGATCTGTTATTTGGGAATTTCTCTGATATCAAGCTTCCTGCCATTTCCATTAACTGCTGAGACGGTAAAAAATCCCAAAGCCTCTTCATCTGCAGGTGCGATAATATTAGTTGGGACATTACTTAAAGGCGTAGCAAACAGCTCACCGAACCCACCGGGTCTGTCGATCTGAAGTGCCATTTCATTCAGGAAGAGAAAGGCATCTTTAGGTATTGAATGAATTTCGACATAAATGGAGTCTCCATCAGAATAGGGTGAGAGAAAATTGTCATTATTATCCTCATCAATTGGGTTGATCGCATCCCGGATCGGGGGAATGAAAATAAGGCCATCAATGTTACCACCTTCAGAAAATCCGGCATCAAATGCAATGTTGATCTCGGCTGGTTTGTTAAGATAGTTCCCGTTTTTATACGTTTTGATCCAGTAGGTATCACCGCTTCCTACCAGGTCCCTTGACCAAAATTCCGCAAAATAGCTATCAGGGAAAACGAAGTCTTTTTCCTCAAACCGGAATGATATGCTATCAACAACTGGTACCCTATTCATTGATGAAAATGCCTGGTATAATTTACCATCATAGTCGACTTCAAGGGTATAATCGTTGCCAATTTCTCCAAAAGACTCACCAACTCCTGGAGTCCATTTGTAGGAACCGTTACCTGTATCATTGAAACTGTATGTGATCCCATTATTGTCTGTTATTGTAACCAAAGCACCGATAACACCCACAGCCAGGTTATTATCAAAATAAGGGCGAGATTCGGTAATTTGAATTACCTGCTCGACAGGCTTATTATTGATCCATGCGTCGATGACAATTGTTGGATTGGCATCCTTCAGGGTTGGATAGATGCGATCTTCACAAGATATGATTGTAACAGTCAGTATGAATAACAATATTTTTATCGGGATAAGCTTCATATCAGAACTTGAAATTATATGAAATGGATGGGAGCAAAGTTCCGATAATTGATACCCGGGTTGCCCGGGTCTCTATCACCTTACCGGGAAACGGTCTTTGATCAGCCTGAGAAAAATAGATTGAAAACGGATTGCGCCTGCCGTAAACATTGTAGATGGAAAAAATCCAATAGTCTTCATTCTTTCTTTTCTTATCTTTTCTAAACTGTTTTCCCTTTAAAGTAGCCGAGATGTCCAAACGGTGAAAAGAATCTATTCTGAGATTGTTTCTCGAATTCTCCTGGTTATATGGAATGGCATACCCCTGTATTTCAAACCGGGAAGTTGGGAATGTCGCCGGAGTACCGGAAATGAAGCTGAAGTTCGCTGAAAAGGACCATCTTCCGGGAGTTTCATAGAATGAGGCAATCTTCATGTTATGGGCCTGATCGTATCGGGTGGGATACCAGTTTCCATTGTTAATGCCATCAATTTGTAACTCAGTTCTGGCAATTGTATAGCTCAGCCAGCCTGTCAATGGGCCTTCATTCTTTTTAAGATAGAACTCCAAACCATAAGCCCGTCCCTGTCCGGCAAGAAGATCGCCTTCAATGAACTCATTGATCAAAATATCTGCCCCATCGATATAGTCTATCTGGTTGTAAGTTTTTCGATAATATGCTTCAACTGAAGATTCGTAGGCATTTTCTGATCCGAAATTTTTGAAATAGCCAAGTGCTACCTGATGCCCCATCTGTGGTTTCACATTATTCGTACTGGGAATCCAAATATCCAACGGATTAGAGGCTGTTGTATTTGATATCAGGTGAATGTATTGAACGGTCCGGTTATAGCTTGTCTTAAGTGAACTATTGGAAGTCAACTGATATTTGAAGGCGAATCGGGGTTCCAGATTACTATAGTTTTGTATTACCTCAAAGTTTTCGGATTCCATGGTATTAATGACTGATCTCCTGGTTCCCGGCTCGGGGTTATCAAACTCATAGTACTTACTATCTCCAAGAAATTCAAAATTTGACCATCTGAGGCCATATTGCAATGAAATTTTGTTGTTGATCTTTTGGTCGTTGGACAAGTAGAAGCCTGTTTCTAACGCATTCTTCTCGTCTATGCTTATATCCCGAACTTCACCGTTACTCACACCAACTGCATTGGCTGGTTCAAAATTAAAAAAGAGTATATCCGCTCCAAAAGTGACTTCATTCTGAGGATTGATAAAGTAATTAAATTCAGGTTTGAAGTTGAAAGTATTGATTTCTGAATTCCAGGTGAACTTATCAAGGTCATCTTCTCCAAACGCCAATTCATAGTCATAGTTACTATAGAAAAGGGTGAAATTTGAAAACAGCCGATCATTAAAAAGGTGATTCCATCTCAAGGTGGAGGTAGTGTTGCCCCAGTTAAACCCTTGTTGTGCATCAAACTTAAAGTTATCTCTCCCAAAATAACCGGAAAGAAAGACACGGTTCTTGGGATCAATGTTATAGTTGGTTTTAAGTGTGAGATCATAGAAGTTGAGGGCAGCTCCGTCTGCCAAAACATCGGTAAATACTTTGGCAAAAATATCTGCATAGGAACGTCTTCCGGCAATAATAAAAGAGGCTTTGTCTTTTTTAAAAGGTGCCTCGAGGGCCAAACGGCTAAAGATGCTGCCAACACCTCCCTGACCACTGAACTCCTTGCTGTTTCCTTCTTTCATCCGGATGTCGAGAATGGAAGCGATTCGTCCGCCATATCTTGCTGGTATTCCTCCTTTGATGAGCTGAATGTCTTTTACTGCATCAGGGTTGAATACTGAGAAAAAGCCCAATAAATGAGAGGAATTGTATACAGGAGCTTCGTCAAGGAGCACCAGGTTTTGACCAACACTTCCTCCACGAACATTAAAACCGGTTGTACCTTCTCCTACTGCAGATACCCCTGGTAAAGTCTGGATACTTTTCAGTACATCTACTTCACCGAGAAAGGAGGGGAGTTTCTGAATGGATTGGATGTCCAGCTTGTTGCTACTCATCTGAACACTTGAGACGTTATCATCCTCAGGCTCTCCCAGGACAATAATTTCATCCAGTTGCTGCCCTTCTGTAATTAGCTCAATGTCAATTCTTTCATTGTTGTTAAGTTCAATGGTCTTTGATTCGGTATTGTAACCCAGATAGCGAAATTCAATATGATAAATACCTTCTTCCAGGGTGATTGAATAAAACCCGTAGAAATTCGTAACCGCTCCGGATTCCAATTCCTGGACATAGATGGTTGCACCAATTAGACTCTCGCCATTGGAGGCATCTCGTATGTATCCATTGATAGTATGTTTGTCCTGCCCCTGGATTTGTAATGGGAACAAAGCTATTGATAAAAGAAAGGGAATCAGGTTATGCAAATTCATTCAAAAACGCACACAAAGCTTGTGCGAAAATAGGGTTGTTTTTTGTGTTGGGTAATGTTCATTCCAAATTGAAATGTACCAGACAATTAATCTGATTTATTAGCATAAGGCTAACTGTACGAACTAAGTACCTAAAAGTTTAATGATTGTCCTAAAATAATCTTTCAAATGGAGGTTTCACACCTTTTAATCTCAGGTACACCGTAGTCTGACCCCTATGATGTGTCTGATGCTCAAATCCCTTTTTGAAAATGGCCTCTTTTGTCAAATCAAACCGATAAAGTCGGGCGCTTTCAATCAGGTTTGCTTCCGTCAAACTTTTTAGTGCTTCCATTGCGGCATCATAACTGGCCATGGTCACATTTGTTACCAGCTCCTTGGTTTGCATATCAGCCCGCAGTTCAAGAGAATCACCGGGATAGGGATTTTCTCTCCCTGTTGCAGCAGCCACATATCGAAAGTTCACCGCTGTTATGTGCAGGTATTGTTGAGCAAAACTTCGCATTTCTGGTGTAGGTTTATAACCGTATCCTTCTTCAGGCATGGCATCCAGATAATCTTGGGTATAAAGTTTAGCACGCTGCCAGTCTTCAATCATTTGATCAATTGCAATTGTAGATTCAGTGATTGTTTTGCTGCCAGTCATGGCTATTAAAAAAATAAAGACGAAGGCAAATAGTATCTGTTTCATTGATTGATGAATTAAATTATGTCCAGCAGGGTCAAGAGTTCAAAGCTAAATAGGCTTGTTCGTCACAAGACCAGCAAGGGCAACATTTGGTATATCTTTTCCTGATCTACAGTTTCATAGCACAATTCTGTGCGGCTGATTTATAAATTGCCTCTACGACACGAATATCTCTCAAGCCTTCTTCTCCGGGAGCAATCAGCGCTGTGTTATTCATAATCGCATTGGCATCATCGTCCATTTGTTTCGCCTGTTGATTCTCTATTGGAAAATTGATGACAGTTCCATCTGACATGCTTCCCTTATTGCCACTGTACGACGAATGTGGTTCCATCTTAAGCCATCCTTTTTCATAGTTGACCTGCAGGTAATTCATACCAATGCCAAAACTTGTGTGACAAGCAGCACGGGCACCGCTGGGAAATTCCAACTGGAACATCATCGTTTCTTCTACCTCACGGTATATATCCGGTCTGGTGGTAGAGGCTTGCGCCAAAACCGAAACAGGCTCCTCACCGGTTGCCAGTCGGGCACCCTGTAAAGTATAAACACCCATATCTCCCATAACGCCACCCCCCAAATTTTTCTTTTGTTTCCAATGGTCAGTTCGGGCATCAAAGTAGCCGGCTGCTGAAGTAACCATTCTTACTTTTCCGAATCGTTGATCCTTGGCTACTTTCATATAAGCCTGAATATTAGGATCATGCTGACATCGATAGCCAATGGCCAGTTTCACTTTGTTGTCCTTACAAGATTTGATCATAGCTTCGCAATGGGTTACGGATGGCGCCATGGGTTTTTCACACCACACATGTTTTCCGGATTTTGCGGCCCGGGCAGTATATTCAGCATGCATAGAGGGAGGCAATACGATATAGACTACGTCAATAGCAGGGTTGTTGGCAATTCCATCGAAATTTTGATAGTTATAAATGTTCTTATCCTCAAGCCCATATTTTTTCTGCCATTCCGGAATCTTTTCAGGGCTACCAGTTACAATGCCTTTGAGTTCGCAATTGCGGGTAAGTTGAAGTGCCGGGGCGAGTAAACTGGTGCTGTAGTAGCCTAATCCTAATAGAGCAACACCCAGTTTTTCTTGTTGAGGTCGGGTAGCTGATAGCAATACGTTTGGTAAGAAGGCAGTTGAGGCAGCTATGACTCCTGCTTTCTGAATAAATACACGTCTTTGATTTTTCATAGATTCAAATTAACTAAAAAATGAAGAAGTTAAATGGATTAAATCATTTTACTCTCTTCCCTAAATGATTCAGTTCAACAGACTCACTCTATATTCTTTAAATCTAAGGGGTTTTCAATACTTTTTAGCCCACTGAGTGTAACCAAATAGAAGGTAAACCCCCATTAATCCACTATACCTGGCTTTTATGCACTGCCTCCATTAAACCCTTGATGTAACCCAGGGCATAAATAAAACCGATGGTGCTGTACCCTGGATGTTCATTGCTGTCATTGGCCATGGTCGGTACGTGATTTTTGCTTGCGGTTGGTGTTATCACCGCCCGCCCAATTGGACTTGTTTCACTCATAAATTATGGTTGGTGACAACACCAACCATAAGCTAAAAATGGAATTCCTTTCATTGTGCTTTGATTTTTATACCTGGCTTTTATGCACAGCCTCCATTAGTCCCTTGATATAACCCAAGGCATAAATAAAGCCAATGGTGCTGTAGCCGGGATGTTCATTGCTGTCATTGGCCATGGTCGGTACATGATCCGGGCGCATTGGGCCTTTGTAACCTACATTATAGTACTCCTGCATCGCCTTGTGCATGTCGGTAATGCCATCGTCATGGAAGGCCTCCTCAAAATCCCATTTGGTGCCTTTGATGTCGCGGAAGTGAACAAAGAAAATTTTCTCTCTTTTACCGAAGTAGCGAATTACTTCAGGGATGTCTTCACCCATAGTGGCAAATGTGCCCTGGCAGAGTGTCAATCCATTGGATGGACTCGGGTAAAGGTCGATGAGTTTTTTGAAGGCGTCGGCTTTTCTCATTATCCTGGCAATACCACGAATTTTTGGAACTGGTGGATCATCAGGATGAAGGGCAAGTTTCACTCCAGCCTTTTCAGCCTCCGGTATAACGGCTTTTAGAAAATACTCCATATTGTCCCACATCTGTTCTTCTGAAAAATCACCGAATTCTGTTAAGGGCTGATCTTTGACGTCGTCATATTTAAATGAGGAAACCAATGCACCACCCCTGGATAAAGTGTCAACTTTACTTCTGTGCCAGCTGATTACCGGCATCCAATTGTGACAAATGATGTTCACGTCAATTTCGCCCAATCCTTTTATTAATTTGATGAACTTCTCAAGTTCTTCATCTCTGCCAGGCAGGCCTAATTTGGTTTTATCCAGTGGTGGCGTTCCTTCGCACACCTTCCATTCAAGGCCTTCGCTGGCATAGCGTTCTTTCAATGCTCTCAAGACCTTCAGATCCCAGGCGTTTCCTTCCTGCAATCCGGCCATAAACCGGCTGGCAGAACCTACCGCCCCGGTAACACCCATTTGTCGTGAATATTCCATTTTCAGTTTCTCAAAGCCAAAAAAGTAGGCCATGCACAACTGTATAGGGGCATCTTCCAATGGGATAGGAGTTCTTGATTTAGCAATATTTGGAATACTGAAAGTTGACAGCGCCGAAAGTGCGGCACCTTTCTTTATAAAATCACGACGGGTATCTTTCATGGTTTTCTGGTTAAAATTTAATTGGTTCATTTAGCCCTAATGCTCAACTGTTAAAGCTTCTTTTTTTTATAAACATTCTTTAGGTCATTTTCAAAAAGGGTGTAATCATCATTGTAAAACTCCAGAAAATTTGGAACACTCACCTGACCCGGATAGGGGGCATAATAATGAGTTGGACTCCGGATGTCATTTCGCCAAACCAGAACATACGACAGCCTGGCTTTGTGCATTTTCATTGCAGGCAAAAGCGTTTCAGTCCACCACGTTTCATTTGGGATTGATTCAAGACCGGTTTCAGTGAATGCTGCAAGTTTTCCAGCTTTTTTGGCATAATCGGATACGATCTTAAGCTTTAAAGCCGCTGTATCGACAGCATACCTGTTACGGCCCATATCGCCATAGTTGTCCATCCCAACCATGTCTACCCAGGCATCCCCCGGATAGCGCTCCAGGTAGACTTCTTCGGTCAGGTAGCGGTTATCCGGTGAAAAGCAATAAAGAAAATTGTGGACATCAAGTTCATCCCGGAGGTATGACACGGTAAACTGCCACAATGCAATAAACTCTTCTCTTGTGCAGTGAGGTTTTCCCCACCAGAACCAACCACCGTCAAACTCATGGTAAGGCCTGAAGATGACGGGCACCATCTTGCCATCAGCACCAACAAGTGAATTGGCCCATTCACCGATACCCCTGAGGATTTCTTTATACTTTTCATGGGCTTCACCACCTGGTATCATGAGTCTAACTGCTGGAACGGAGACAGAATCCCTCCAGTTAAAACCACCACCAGAAAGTGGGTTGGAAAAATGCCAGGCAACAGTTGTCACACCTCCGCGATCGTAAGTATCAATCACTGTTTTTCTTGTTTTCTCTTTTGCATCCGCAATTTGTTCAGGTGTACGTCCTGTAAATCCCATCAAATCGACACCAATTACAGCAGGATGCGAACCTGAAACGGATTTAACGTCCGAGCGACCTTCTTCACCAGTCCAGCCATGGCCATACTCGGTAGCGTGCTGATGGCCAAACAAAGTGTATTTCTTTGAAAGTTTTTTCAGGCTTTTGAACAGCATTTTAGTTTCTCTGGTAGCATCGGGGTCTATTGGCTTATTTTTTTGCGCAAAAGATGATGCGGCAATAGAGAAGATTAAATATGTGGCCAGGGTAATTCTAAAAAATGTCATAGACAACTGATTTGATGAAACTCAAAGGAAAAGGTTATACAATTAAATCCTAATGGAAATTACTTATCCTGGCAAAACACTATTTGAATGGCATAAAAACCATGAAGTCTATCGTGTCCCTGCCTGAAATGGTTTTCCATCCTTAAACTGCACTTCCACAAGCTTTTCGCTTTCAATCAATTCGGCTACTATTTTTTTGGTTTTGGTATCGATGACATCACCGGATGAAGGGTATGCATATTTACCGTCTATACTGAAGGTAATCCAGCCGTTTCTATGGTTGAGTTTGATGTCCGCTATTTTCTTATGCGGTGTCGCTGTTTTGTCAAAGACATGAACATATGGCCCAACATCGTTCGATACCCAGATTTCTGTTTGGTCTGGTGTAATGTTCACACCATGGCTGGTAGTCAGGTGACCGCCCCGTTTCAGTTCGTAACCTTCAATGTCAACCCGTCCAATTTTCTTACCTGTCTGAATATCGCCAATTTCGTAACCCAGGACGCCATCCAGATTGACATAGACATATTTGTCATCCTGCGTAACAGCAAAGGGACGAATTCCTTTAGGACCGTTGTGTTTCTTTTGAGTCCAGCCCCAGGGATCATTGGGATTTGGTTCAAACGGGCCAAGGGTCTTCGTGATTTTGTGTGTGCCGATGTCGGCCACATAGAGGTTCTCATTTCCGAGTGCTGCCAGGTACATTTTCGTTCCGTCGGTGCTTGCCCAGGTATTGTGAGGATTGCCATATGGAACCGGGACAAATGCAACGACTTTTTTGAGGTCGGCATCGATAACATCCCAGCCACTTCCATGTCTTTTAGGCAGATAGATGAACTTACCATCCGGGGTCATCGCCTGGCTGTCGGGGTAACCGTCAATATGTATTGACCAATCTACCTTTTCGGTTACGAGATCGACACAGACAAACTGGTCTCCAACATAAGAACTCAGGTACAATTTCCCCCGGATTGCGTCCGCACTCACACCCTTGAACTCACCCGTTCCTAGAACTTCGAATCTTCGAATAAGCTTATGTCCGTTATTGATGTCATAAATATTGACCCAACCCTGGTCATCTGTTACATAAAGCCTTCGCTCTATTTGCGCCTGGCATGATACTGATATAAAGATGGCAAGTGAGAGAAGGGTTCTTGAAAGCATATGGATGTGAATTCTTCGATTTTGCATAGTTGATAGTTTAATATCGGTGAATATATAAAGTCATAAATACCCATCCTACGTCTTGTTGTTTAGCGGTTAAACCGGAATATTTGGATTGGTCAAGACATAAACCATTTAAGTTTATTCATAGCACCATAATGAATGATTAGATTAGTCCAAATTTTAACATTATGAAATATTCACTTCTATTTGCTTGCTTTTTCATTTCTTCCTTGTCCTTTTCTCAGGAAGATAAGCGTAAGATTGAATTCCCTGATGTTGAGGGATATCAAACAGTCATAGTTGACCTTCACATGCACACGGTTTTCTCGGACGGGAGTGTCTGGCCTGATATCAGGGTATTCGAAGCAGTCAAAGACGGTATCGACCTTATTGCAATGACCGAGCACCTTGAATACCAGCCACATGCTGCGGATATACCACATCCCAACAGAAACAGGTCGTTCGACCTGGCCAGCCGAATTGCAGCACAAGAAAAACTTATGGTTGTCAATGGCTCTGAGATTACCCGATCCATGCCTCCCGGTCATGGCAACGCGGTTTTCATCCAGGATGCTAATAAACTCTTAATAGATGATCCAATTGAAGCATACCGGGAAGCCAATCGACAAGGTGCATTTACATTCTGGAACCATCCTAACTGGACTGCGCATTTCAAAGACGGGATAGCAAAGCTGACAGACATGCATAGACAGCTCATCTCTGAAGGTCTATTGCACGGCATAGAAGTAGTAAATGACCACACTTTTTCAGATGAAGCCCTGCAAATAGCCCTGGACAATAATCTGACTATCCTTGGCACATCGGATATTCATGGATTAGTTGATTGGCAGTATGAAATACCTTTAGGAAACCATCGTCCAGTCACTTTAGTATTTGCTAATGAAAAGTCAGAAGAGGGAGTTAAAAAGGCATTAATGGAAGGGAGGACGAGTGTCTGGTTTAAAAACATGCTTGTCGGCAGAGAAGAGTACTTAATCCCGCTGATAAATTCCTCTATAGTTATAAAATCGGCTAATTATAGTGAAAACCACACAGTGCTACCGGTGGTTATTACAAACAATACCGGAGTGAAATTTATCCTTGAAAATTTATCAAACTATACCCTCCATGCTGACTCAGACATTATTGAAATTAACCCGAACGGTGAGACCACTCTG
Source organism: Bacteroidota bacterium (assembly GCA_027592755.1). Lineage (GTDB taxonomy): Bacteria > Bacteroidota > Bacteroidia > Cytophagales > Cyclobacteriaceae > JAJCYL01. The sequence continues at coordinate 21,971 of JAQCLE010000016.1, forward strand.
GAAGTGAAAACTATTAACAAAACAGAGCATTTTTCAATGAATTTTCGAGTATTGAATGCAATAACAGCCCCAAAAACTCATCCTGAGATAACATTGAACATCAAGCCTGAATAACTACTGACCTTTGGCTCTTTGATCTTTCTTGTTCATCGTGATGTCATAAGAACCCTCATCAAAAATCTCAATATCGGCGCTGTCCCCTTCATGGCTAAGTATGAATCTAAAAGGAAACTCGACCACATGAATATTTGCAGTTCTTGATCCAGGTACAATCATTTTATAAAACCCAACTGACGGTGAGACGGTAATTACAGGGTTCACGATATCTTTGCTTTGTAGCCGTCCGATGGTAACATAGAGGACATTACCTTCTTTATTATCAGAGCGTTTTACCGTTACGCCTGAAACATCTGAACTCTGGAAATGAAGCTCATAAGGTTTCTCATGCGTGCCAACATATTCATCCTTGTCCCAATAACCTACTAACAAGCTGTCTGCTCCAACAAATACGGCCATGGCCATCTCACCCTTACCCTCTCTAAGCCCTTTCTTAAATTCACCCGAATATACGTTACCATCACTCCAGGTGTACACTCCATAACCGTCAGGAAGTCCTTTTTTAAATTCGCCTTCATAGGTGTCGGTACCTACCGACTTACCATTACCATTTGCCAGTCCATTTTTGCAATCACCTTCATATTTTCCCTGAATACTGGCAAGTTCCACGCCACAATCAGTTTGCGCAAGGGAAGCGGGTAAAAACAGAATTATGCTTAGAACAACGGTCAACAGAGACTTTGCATATATTTTTTTCATGGCTTCTGATTTAGTTATTTGAATGTAAGAATATATTAAATTACTGAAAAACCGATTTTAATCATATTTATTCAGACTCAAAATGAAATTTTCGTTGAGAAAATGTGGCCGACCATAGATCAATTTAAGCTTCATCCATTTGTCTTGAAAAATGATAAACATTACACTTGTCAGATGTGTTACCGGTTAATCTCTGTTTTAATGGTAGTCTTCCTTTTTTCCTGCACGAGGGTAAAGTTTGAAGTTGGGAAAAGAAATGAGTCGAAAATGCTTGAAAACAAGGGTATTGTTGCCGCTTTGATTTCACCAAATAAAACAAATGTGATGCCAGAAAAGATTATTGATGTTTTCGGGGTTCATGTCGATTCCATAAATGCAATTCCCCTCACTCAGTTTACTTCTATAGAAGAAGACGAATCGGAGGGGATTGTTTGCAAATTGGGTCACTTCACTGGTTATGATGGTGTCGAGATTCCGTTTTATGAGTTACTCCCGCCGGACTTCGATGAATCAGTGAAATACCCAACAGTGATCTTGTATTCGGGACATGGAGATGTGGATGACGTTACCTACCAGTCATGGTCTTATCAAAAAGGTGGAGCCATGGAATTGGCTAAAGAAGGGTTTTTGGTTTACACAATGGAGAATAGAGGTATGGGTATGCTATCCCATCTTGGAGATCATCTAAAAATTGATGCAGTCGCACGTTTAACGGGGAATACCTGGTATGGAGAATTAATCACCGATGGATTGTACCTTTTAGAAATTGTGCAAAGTCAACCCTATGTTGATCGCAGTAGGATAGGAGCCGGAGGAGTTTCTACTGGTGGTGCACTCAGCATGCTGGTTGCTGCTTTGGATGTTAGGATATCTTCAGCATATGTTCAGGGTTACTTAGGAAGCTATAAAACTACTTTTGGTGTAAGGGCCAACCATGACATTTGCAACAACATTCCCGGAATTCTGAATCATTTTGATATACCTGATATAGCCGCATCCATTGCCCCTCGTCCTGCTATATATGTGAATGGAGAAATGGACACATTTTATTATCAGGATGCTGAAACAGCCTTTCAGGTTGTTAAAAAAGCTTATAATGAAAAAGGCGCTGGACAAAATGTTTCTCTCGAAATTCCCAAGAACACGATTCATGAATTATCCGTGGATCTCATGATTAATTTTTTTATTAAAAATCTTGTTGATTAAGTCGAATCAGATTCACTCCACTCTCTCTCAAGCTTATTTTTTTATTTGATTACCATAAGGCTAAATTTGACACAGATTTTATTCCAGGAATAGACAAGTAAACATTATGAGTAAAGACTTCTATGGTATCGAGCGGGAACTTACCACTCCATTGGGCACACAGAAATATTTCAGCCTTCGGGAACTCCAGAAAAAGGGTAAAAACATTTACAAATTGCCTTATTCAATTAGAATACTGCTCGAAAATGCCATCCGTAACTATGACGGCTTTGCAGTAACTGAAGAGCACCTCAGCACAATCCTGGATTGGAAAAATACGGCGGGAGATAAAGATATTCCTTATACACCGGCAAGGGTACTCATGCAAGACTTTACGGGTGTCCCTGCCGTTGTAGACATTGCTTCAATCAGATCGGAAGTCGCCAGGAAATCAAAGGATACTGGCAAGACGAATCCAATTGTTCCTGCGGATATGGTCATTGACCACTCAGTGATGGCTGAATATTTTGGAACACTAAATTCCTATAGAAAGAATGTTGATATAGAATATCAGAGAAATGAGGAGCGCTACAAGCTTTTGAAATGGGCACAACAGGCTTTTGATAATTTTAGTGTTGTGCCTCCTGGCATGGGTATTTGTCATCAGGTTAATCTTGAATACCTCGCTAAAACGATCATAGAAAGAGATGGTTATTTGTTCCCGGATACACTTGTTGGGACTGACTCTCATACGCCAATGGTCAATGGCATTGGTGTTCTTGGTTGGGGTGTGGGTGGCATAGAGGCGGAAGCTGCCATGCTTGGTCAGCCAATTTATATGATCCTTCCTGAAGTAATCGGTCTAAGATTGAGTGGCAAGCTGCCTGAAGGAGCCACCTCAACGGATCTCGTTTTAACCATAGTAAAATTATTGAGAGACTATGGGGTTGTGAGCAAAATCGTGGAAGTATTTGGACCTGCTCTGGAAAATCTGACTGTTCAGGACCGGGCAACTATTTCGAACATGTCGCCTGAATTTGGATGTACTGATACTCACTGGCCCATTGATGAACAAACGTTGGCCTATTTAAGGAAAACAAATCGAGCGGAGGCACATGTAGCAATGGTTGAAGCTTATGCCAAAGAAAACCTGCTTTGGAGAGCTAATGAGGATGCCATAGAATATTCCGGTACCCTTGAACTTGATCTGGGTACAGTTGAACCTACCATCTCAGGTCCAAAAAGACCGCAAGACAAGATCTTATTGAGGCAGTCAAAAGAGAAAGTAATCTCATTGCTTGATCAAAGTTATAACCGGAAATATATGGTGCCAGCAGAACGGACACCGAATGATGGTGAAGGTAAAATAAAGAGTATAAAGCTCAGGGAAGGCGATGTTGAATACAACCTTTCAGATGGCGCTGTGGTAATGGCTGCTATTACATCATGTACGAATACCTCTAACCCAAGCGTAATGATCGGGGCTGGTTTGGTCGCAAGAAATGCCATAGAAAGAGGATTAAACATCAAGCCATGGGTGAAAACATCTTTGGCTCCCGGGTCAAGGGTTGTTACAGAATATCTTACCAAATCTCAGCTGTTGCCCTATCTCGAAGGGCTTAAATTCCATATTGTAGGTTATGGGTGCACCACCTGCATTGGTAATTCAGGGGATATGAAAGCCAATGTTCAAAAAGCCGTCATTGATAATGACATGATCGTTTGCTCTGCTTTATCCGGGAACCGAAACTTTGAAGCAAGAATACACCCCAGTATTAAAATGAACTTTCTGGCATCACCCATGCTGGTTGTGGCCTATGCACTGGCTGGTCGCATGGATTTTGATATGAACAACGAACCGCTTGGTTTAGATCCAAATGGAGCACCAGTTTATTTGAAGGACATCTGGCCAAGCATGAAAGAGATCAATGAAGTAATGGATAAGGTGCTGACCCCTGAAGATTATAAAAAGTCTTATGCAACAATTTTTGCCGGAGATGAAGCCTGGACTGCACTTGATGCTCCTAGTGGACAGCTTTACAAATGGGACAGTACTTCGACTTACATTCAGGAAGCACCCTTCTTCAAAAATATTTCAGAGAAGGTAGCTGAACCTAGTGATATCCATGGCGCCAGAGTGCTACTGCAATTGGGTGATATGGTGACGACCGACCACATTTCACCGGCTGGTAAATTTCATCCGGAACACCCGGCAGGGAAATACCTGACTATGAATGGCGTTGAACAGCGAGATTTTAATTCATATGGCTCAAGAAGAGGAAACCATGAAGTAATGATGAGAGGGACTTTTGCCAATGTACGCATCAAAAACAAGCTTGCATCCAAAGAGGGAGGTTGGACGAAGTATCACGCCACAGGTGAGGAGATGACGATCTATGATGCCTCCATGAAGTACCAGGAGGCAGGAACACCGCTGGTTGTTATTGGCGGAAAAGAATATGGTTCAGGTTCATCAAGGGATTGGGCGGCAAAGGGAACAACCCTTTTGGGAGTTAAGATGGTAATCACAGAGAGTTTTGAAAGGATACATCGATCAAATCTTGTTGGTATGGGTGTTTTACCTGCACAATTCATTGAGGGTCAAACCCAGGATACATTGGGATTGACCGGTGATGAAACTTATGATGTTACAGGATTGTCAGGCGCTCTCAGGCCAGGTAAATTGGTGGATGTGACGGCCACAAAGCCTGATGGAAAGAAAGTTGAATTTAAGGTTCAATTGAGATTGGATTCTTCGGTGGATATTGAATATTACAAGCATGGGGGTATTTTAAACTATGTCTTGAGGAATTTCCTGAGTCAGAACTGATTACGATAACTGCTTATGGATTGATCTGTATGTTTTCCAGTCAAACCTATATTGACAGAAGAAAGAAACTAAAAGCCCGATTCACTTCGGGCATTTTGTTGTTTATGGGCAATGAGGATAGTCCCATCAACTATACCGATAATTGCTATCCCTTTAGGCAGGACAGTTCTTTTCTCTATTTTTTTGGTATTGATCAACCTGGATTAACAGGAATTATTGACGTTGACAAAGACGATGAGATCATCTTTGGGGATGAGTTATCTATCGATGATGTTGTTTGGATTGGCCTACAACCCAGATTAATAGATCAGGCCACTGCCGTGGGTATTAGTGAAGTCAAGCCAAAAGCCAGCCTTTCAGGTTTTTTATCCTCAAGCCGAAAAATCCACTTCCTGCCACCGTATCGTCATCTGAATCAAATCAAAATATCTGAATGGCTGAATATTCCCACGAACAAGATAAAGGAAGAAGCGTCGCGGGAGCTCATCGATGCTGTCATCTCCTTGCGTTCAGTGAAATCCAGCGAAGAAATCTCACAAATGGAAGAGGCTGTGAATCTCTCGCGGAAACTTCATTTAATGGCTATGTCAATGGCTAAAAAGGGGATAACGGAATTAAAGATACTTTCAGTTTTAACTGAAATTGTGGTTGGTCTCGGAAGTCGTTTTTCATACAATCCTATCATTACGAAGAATGGTCAAACTTTGCACAATGTTGATTACATCAACAAACTCAATGACGGAGATTTGCTTCTGGTAGACACCGGGGCTGAATCCTTGAGTCACTACGCGGGTGATATTACAAGAACCTTTGCTGTGGGAGGTGTTTTCGATGATCGTCAGAAGGAGATTTACGGTATTGTTTTGAAAATGGAAGTTGAATCCATTTCAATGTGTAAGCCTGGCATATCCTATGCAGATGTTCATAATCAGGCGATGATTACCATGGCCAATGGATTGATTGAATTGGGACTTATGAAAGGAGATCCGGTTGAAGTTGTTAATGCCGGGGCACATGCGTTATTTTGTCCGCATGGCCTGGGACATATGATTGGGCTGGACGTTCACGATATGGAAGATTTGGGTGAGGATATAGTAGGATATGATGACGAAGTATCACGCAGTGATCAATTTGGAACCAAATCGTTGAGATTCGGACGAAAGCTCGGAGAAAACTTCACATTAACTGTTGAGCCAGGTATTTACTTCATTCCGGAATTGACAGCTCTTTGGAAAGCGGAAGGTAAGTTCGAACAATTTATTAATTACAATCAGTTAGCGGCTTATCAAAATTTCGGAGGGATCAGAATCGAGGATAATATTGTGATTACAGCAGATGGAGCAAGAATACTGGGCAAGTCTATTCCAAAGAATCTTAAAGATATCCAATCCTGAAATTACTTCTGAATTAAAATTTTACTATTGAGGTTGATGTTGCTATTTGAAAAATTCAGCAAATAAATTCCATTTTGGAGATTGGTCAGATCAACTTCTATTTCAGTTTTATTCAACTGAACTCTCAGTAGTTCAGCGCCCGTCAAAGTCATGATCTTAAGCCTAAGATCATCGATCAGCTCGGGAGGAATTTCGAATTTCAATAGACCATTGGAAGGATTGGGATAAAACTTTATCCCGATGGATTCAAGATCATCAAGCGCAGTTACATCCAATACTTCAAGAATTCTGGTTATTTCTGCCCTGCAACCGTCCTCACTTTCAATCTCGAGTCTCACTTTATAGGTTGCCATGGAATCCAGCCATAAAACAGGATTTTGCACCAGTTCAATAAGCGAATCATTGAAATACCATTTCCAGTTAATCCCGTTTTCAGACAAGTCGGTAAGTTCGATAATGTTGCTGCTTTCAAGGATGAGGGGATTGGGATTTATGTCAAAGTCTGGATTAAAAGGAATGAATTGTATAGCGATGTTTTCAGAAGAACTTTCTTTGTTTCCATTCACTGACGTGACATAGAAGACTGTATCCGAATTAATGGGATCGAGTTTAAACGACCTACCCTTGTAAATAAGATCGTTCAGTGTAACATCTGAATAGTAGTAATAAATCTGCTCAAGTTCCGGTTGAATTAGCGTTGAGTCATTGGCACAGACGAAGGTATCATTCAGTATGGGTGGTTGTGGTGTTTCAAATGAAATAGTCTGAGTTAGTGAATCTCTGCATCCGACTTCATTGGATATGTACAGTTCAACATTCATGACATTGATCGCAAAAATATCGGTGATGGGGTTTGCTTCTGTACTGAATTCAATACCATCAAGTCGCCAGGAATAGGAGGAAGCATCGGAGCTGGCATCCAAAAATTGTATCAATGTTTTGCTGTTCAGATTGAGCGTATCAGGTTGAACTTCAAAATCAGGAGCCACGTCAATTATTGAGGTAGGAACAGTGACTCTAACACTCTCATAATCGGTATCTGCACTGGATATATAAAAAATTGTATCTGAAATAATCGCTTGAGATAAAAACATAACCCCTTGAAATTCAGGATTTAAAGCATCATTACTTGAATATACTTTTAAGATATTATTGCCAACTGAACTGATACTAATAGCATCACCTTTACACACGCTAAACTCATCAAAAGTTGGAGCAGGTTCACGTTGCCTCACACGTAGCACTTTTGAAATTTGTCCAACGCATCCAAATTTGTCACTAACATCGAGTGTAATCGTATAGTCTCCCACTTCATTAAATTGAGAAATTGGCTCTTTTGACGTACTTCCGTTTTCATTATTAAAATTCCATAACCATGATGCTGAGAATGCGGTTTGGTCTGAGAATGAAATTGTGTTGTTTGGTATATCCCCTAAGAAAAGTGTATCCGTAGAAACACTGAAATCCGGGATTATCTCGTGCATGGTCAGAGTAACCGTTTTAATGTCTGTCTTGATAAGGCTGTCAGTATTTTGGACATAGAAAGCGGTGTCATTTCCCAGGACGCCCGTGTTAAAGCCATTACCGGTATAAATCAGATTGGTTCCCAGAGGATCGGAATAGAATTCGAAATTGGTACCAAATTCAAGGTTTATCACATGTTGTTGATCGATACACGCTGTATCAGCAGCAATCAACAGTGGATGACTCAGGAATTCATCATACTTGATTTTTACCTGCGTAGTAGCACCCTGAATATCATCAAGACTATGACCCACAACAATTGCTATGGCGATTTTCTTGCTTTCACCAGATATAAGTGGCCCAATGGCTCCCCCTGAAAATTGAGCAACATTGTTGCCTCCACCAGTTCCTGATGAAATTTTAGTAGCACCACTATTGATAAAAACTGCTTTCTCAATTTTGGAAATGGTGGTTCCTATATCCGCTGTATTTCCATTGAGGTTGTCCTGGTCGATGGCATAAAAAATAGAATCATATGCTGAAAGTAATGCCAATCCTGTGAAAACGTCAGAAGATCCATTGTCAAACCCATACCCAAGATTCAATGATGGATCCCAGCCGACACTATTAGAGAGTGTATCACCAAGAATCCAGTCGGAGAAAATTCCAGCGTTAAGCTCCAAAATATCAACCATTGAATTATTTGAGATTCGATATTCCAAAACAAGATAATTCTCAGTGCCCAAGGAATTCCATGCAAGCGTCTGTTGTTCAATGATTAGTCCTATTGGATTTCCACTTCCTGAATCATCAAAAGAAGATGTCATATAAATATCGGCGTACTCATGATTTGAAAACCTGATATTCTTTATGGTTTCAAAATCGTTGCTCCTGGTGTTTGCAGTAAAATCATCAACCACATTATCGAGAATAATGCCATCTGCAGAGATTATTAAACCTAAATGATTTGATAATCGCGTAGCTTCAAATGACAATCCTGTTCCATTTTGTAATTCATACAATTGATAGCCCATATTGCCATTCCCAGCAATAGTTAGGCTCATACTGCTGCTCTCAAGATCAAGGTAATCCGGGGTGGTGTTAAATTGAATAAACTGCCAATCCTCATAGTTATCAGCAGTATAATCGACTCTGATAAGTATGCGTTCGTTTGCCGGGGTATTTTCATTAAGTGTAATGACCAAAGGGGATGTTGGAACGTATTCTTCCAGAGTCGCCATGGTTCCAAACGAAATCTCATCATTGGCAACAGAGGCATATTCTGATACTACTGAGAAGGTTGCGACGGCATTTTTGGCAGAATCCAGAAAGTTTTCGAAAACCACATCCAATTCTAAAGTATCACCATAGAAGAAATAGTCACCGAATTCACCTGATACATCAAATTGGGTGAGTCGGATAGAAGGGTTTAATGTATCGATAAGCGCTCTTTCCATATTGAGCCTTCCTTTTCCTAGTTGTCCGAAGTAGGTCATATTAGAACCAATATCATAAATATCATCGGATGAAATTCTCAGTTGTTCCATCACTTGATTGGCTGTCCATTCAGGAAAATTAGCCCTTACCAATGCTGCAGCACCGGAAACAAGAGGAGCTGCAAATGATGTTCCCGGTCCCGACATTCCATAGCCGCCGCCATTGGAGGTTGTGTAATTGTTAGCTCCTGGTGCAATAAGATCAATATAGTAGCTGAATGTAGAGCCACTGTATTTTGTGTCGTTGTCATTGCTCATGGCCACTGAGATCACATTGTCGTACGATGCTGGGTAGAAATTGAGCTCTTCGGGTGTATTTCCGGCTGCTACAATAATTACTGCATCATATTCAAGTACCGCTGTATTGATCACATCCTGTTCGAACTGGCTGTATGGATTCACGGCTCCCCAGCTAAGGTTAAGGACCTTGTAGCCATTTTGGGCTGCCCATAGGATGGCTTCGAAAGTGTTATTGGAAAAACCATTTGAGGTTTTAAAAACCTTTAATGGAATAAAAGGACTTCTGAAACCAGTTCCAGCGATCTCGATACCATTGTTGGCGGTTGCTGAACTCATACCACTGACCAAAACACCATGTCCACTTTGGTCGGATTGCGGATCGTTGTCGCTATCAGCAAAATCATAGCCAAGTCGATTATCAATAAGGCCATCACCGTCATCATCCATACCATTGAGTGGATCAGCTTCATTGATAAATATATTGTCAACGAGATCAGGGTGAGTGAGGTCTGTTCCCGTATCGAGTATTGCAATCTTAACTGTTTCGTCTCCCTCCGTTATTTCCCAGGCATCTTTAGCATGAATGGCATCGAGATAACTTTGGCTGCCGATTAGAGGATCATCTGGTATGGCCAATGGCCTGTAGCTATTGATTGGTTCTGCGTAAAGGACGTTATCATACTGAAGGAGCTTGTTGATTTCAGCTTGTAGATGCGCCTCTTTCTCTAAGACGACACGATAAACATTACTCAAATAACGAGATCCCCGAATTCTCGTTTTTGGAGAATTCTGATTTGAAATTATGGGTGATATTGATTCAGCTGAAACAATGCGGGATAGTTCCTCTGGTAATAAGGTTTGACTACTATTGCTACGACGTGAATTTGTTTCTGGCAACTGAGGATCCCCAATTTTGACCATAATTGTTCTGGAACCCTCAAAGGATTGAGCCTCTACTATCAAATTGAAGCAGGGGAGAAGGATCAGAACAACGACAAACGGAGAAATGCGCATTATTAAAGCTCTAATGCTAAATTAATCCAAAAAAATCTTTGAACCTTAATATTGGTGCTTAGCGTGGTGGACCCTTTCGAGTATAAATGACATAATCAAAAGAGTTCTTATGTTTGTCATCAACGGGGTGGTGTTTCCTGGAAATCTCAAGCCACTCGCTCTTGTCCCATTCGGGGAAAAAGGTGTCCCCATCAAAATCACCATTTATCTCAGTAATGTATAACCTATTTGCGAATTTCATTCCCATCTTATAAATCTCGCCTCCGCCTATGATAAACGCTTCTTCTTCACCATTTTCGTCAGCAACATTCAACGCCTTATCAAGTGAATGAACAACAATGCAATCAACCGCCTTGAAGGATTCGTTACGAGTAATGATAATGTTGGTTCGGTCTCTCAATGGCCTAAATTTCGTAGAGATGGCTTCGTAATTCTTTCTTCCCATGATGACATGATGTCCTAATGTTGTTTCCATGAAATATTTCATGTCATCGGGCAGGTGCCAGGCCATATCGTTATCTTTTCCAATTACACCATTCTCTGCCACTGCAGCAATCATTGATGTGATCATAGTTGAAACCCTCTTAAAAATTCATCAATAAGCATTCGCTTTTTGCCTTCGAGTTGTAATTCTTTTATATGGATAAATCCATTTTGGCAAGCGAACTTAAGATATGTCTTATTATCAGTCAAGATTTCAGGTGGTTTTTCTTTGATAGTATTAACTATTTCATTTTTAACCGAAAATACTTTGAGTGTTTTGTCCTTTAAAATCGTCCAGGCAGCCGGGTAAGGCGATAAACCTCTAATGAAGTTATGTACTACAGGAACTTCTTGATCCCAATTGATCCTACATGTTTCTTTAAATATTTTGGGAGCTGCTTTCAGTTCATCAACATGCATTTGAGGAGATACAGAATAGCTTTCATCCTGAATTGCAATAACTGTTTTCAGCACCAATTTGGCTCCCCGCTCCATAAGGCGTTCATATAGGCTGCCAACATTGTCGTTATCCAAAATGGGCTCTTTTTCCTGGAAAATGACGTTTCCAGTATCAATTTCATGCTTTAGGAAGAACGTGGTTACGCCAGTTTCATGTTCTCCATTGATTATCGCCCAGTTTATGGGAGCGGCTCCCCGGTATTGTGGCAGGAGGGAAGCATGGAGGTTGAAAGTGCCAAGGGGAGGCATAGACCAAACCACTTCAGGAAGCATTCGGAAAGCTACAACTACCTGTAAATCAGCTTTTAATTGGGAGAGTTCTTGGATGAAATCAAGGTCTTTTAGATTGGTGGGCTGCAAAATGTTTAATCCCTCAGAAAGTGCAAATTCACTAACAGGCGAACCACATATTTTCTTACCACGCCCCTGTGGCTTATCCGGAGCTGTTACGACACCAACAACATTAACTCCGTTATCAACGAGGCATTTCAGAGAAGCAACTGCAAATTCGGGCGTACCCATGAAGACAACCCGTAAGTTTTTCATGATGTGAACTTAAGCAGTGCTACTGAAACCATGCTTACAGAATCAAAACATTCTCCTTTTCTGGTTATGGATAATCAGAGAGGGTGAGGTAATCTTTTTTTGAGCTTTGATTTCCTTATACTGCATTAGGCGTATCAATAAGATTAATAACAGTACTTGTATATAATCTATTACTCCACCACAATCTCATCTATAATCATATTGGCTGGCCGACCTGCCCCCGGATGCCAATCAGGAGTGTTGCCAATGGTTTGTGCTATCACTTTAACATATCGGGCATCACGTGGTTCGAAATCCGCTATAAAATCTCTCTGCTGTCCACCATATTGATCAATAGGTAAGGTATTTGGAACGGATCCAACCTGTTCGAAATTTTTGCCATCAACAGACACATAATAATCCACCTGTTTGGGAAATAGTCTCAACCAAAATCCATATTGAAAGTAAGCAGATTCGATATGTCGCACTGGTTTGATTTCTTCCAGGTCGATGGTCACATCCAGGTTTTGACCAGAAAAGGCCAGCCAATTGTAGGCATAGTCATGGCCTCCGCGGATACCATCTGTAAGCATGAAGGCAGCGTTTTCTGGTAATTTGCTTGAATCCGGACTATTGAATGTCATCTTTTTTTTGTAAGCAAGGTGTTCATTCATGCCAAAAGAGAAAATCCTGTACATCGAAGCCCTGTATTCATCGGGTGACGTGCTCCACTCTTTAACCCGGGTGACTCCCTGTCTTACACACAGGTCAACAAAGGGGTCAACTTTTGCTTTAATTTCTGATCTCACCTGCCATTGACCATTAACTTTCTGAAAAACACCCCTTTCACCGGTATATTCCTTTTTGGCCTGTTCCATGATAGCAAATTCGAGTGGTAAACGTGCAATCTTCACCCTCTCCAGCACCTCGGCTGAGTCGGCAACAGCCAGTTCCGCCTGATCGAATAACTCCTCATACCTACTGATTAATTCAGGCGTCAGGTAGCTTTCCGACGCGGTGATAGGGCTTCCAAAAATCCTTAAAGGCTCACCAGAGTTAAGGAGGGCTGCCTTCATCTCGTTAATGTACTGCCGAATGGCCTTGCCTCCTCTCCAAAAGTAATTATCAAGAAAATCATTCATTAAGACGTCGACATCTGCATCGGGATTCCATAAAAGCTTTGAGATAAGATAGGTCCGGAATTCTGCAAATTCTCCACCTACTTCCCGGTTTCCCTGCTCAAACATGGCATTCACGCCATTGTCAACAAAAAACTTAATGTTGGGTTTGAGGACATGAAGATTAGGAAAGGGGCTTATCAAATTGTTGAACTGGATTACATAGTCCCAGACAATGATATCTTTTGCAATCTTCCCCCAATCCTGTACATCATGCATGAACTCAATGCTTGTGCTGTCTTCTGTGATTGCTTTGTCCCGGCTTACCTCAATGCTGCACAACATGATGTTCACATTATCCCTCGGTATAAGGTTTTTTGGTGCATGCCGGCCGTATTCATAAGCCAACGTTGAGATCATCCTGTCAGGGAATTGATCGGCCACCTGGTTCGCAAAATTGATGATAGACCCGGAAGGCGATCCTTCTCGCTCATCAATGGCCCGACAATTGTCACAGGTGCAATAATTGCGGTTATCATTCTGGCTCACCGACCAGTAAGTGGCCTCAGGATTTTCTGCAATTTTCTTTCGAAGATTTTGAATGGTGAGTTCCAATACATCCGGGTTGGTTAAACACAGTTGCGTAGGAATACGTTTACCATTCACCTCAGAAAAATATTCTGGATGATCTTTGAAATGGATTTCTGGCGGAACGAGGGTATTGAATGTGTGCACCCACATGCCCCAATCCGGGCGACCTCCGTTCTCATCATGACTCAGTTTGTGCCAGTCGATGTACTCATCATGCCAGGCTACGCGGTAATGGGTGTCTCTAAAACCAATGACAGGAATCTGGGTATCATTGATTTCATCAAGAAGAATACTTTTTTGTTTAGGTACAGCTTTGACCTTTGGGCTATACATCCTGCAGCCGAGGTAATCTTCTAGAAATGTGTAAACTCCATATAAAGTTCCTTTGCCATTGCCACCAGTAATCAGCAAGCGAAGGCTATCCGTTTTGATGGTAAACCCATCTTGTTGCAAATCATTGAAGTTAATTTTGACACCGATTTCATCGAGACGCTCATTTTGACCGAGGACAATTTCATAGGGGCTAATTGCCTTATCTGATGAAATAATTGGAAGCACAGCTCCTGAAATTTGAATTAAATAATCCTGTAACACTGTGGCTGCTTTAGACTCGTGCACTGTGGCTGCTGCGGGGATTACAATACGGTATCGACTGGTTTCATCTTCTGAGGTCAGGATAATTTTCTGGACTGCAGGAGGCGCTTCATTCTTCCTGTTTTTTCTTTGAGCCGTAATGGATGAAACAGTAATGATATTGTATGATAAAAGAAGCAAAATTGTTATTAGTCTATGTGGGATTTTGATTCTCAAATATTTCATGTTGGATATCATATTAAAATGTTAAAATTCGATCAATCTATTGAGATACAATTTAATCACTATTCTCATCATTCATCCAGATTGGCTTCGTAATTGATTGATGTTTACTTCCAATAATGTCTCGGTAGAGTTCAGGTTTACGGGCGTTTCTGTAACGGTAACCCCCTGCCAGTTTTAGTTTATCGGGTGTGAGGGTTGCGATTACCATTGAGTTTTCAAAACTTTTAATTTCCGTGAGCACTTCCCCATATGGATCCAAAATCAGGGAATTTCCATTCTTCAAATGCTCACCATCATAACCTATTGGATTGGTGAATACATAATATACCCCATTATCATAGGCTCTTGCGGGCAACCATCGCATGATCCAGCCTCTGCCTTTGGGTCCGTCGAATTCTCTGTGAAGTGCTTCAGGATCTGCCGCTCTGTTTTGCCAAAAAGCATCATCAACGTACCCTCTTCCCGGCATCGCCGAAGGTGTACATCCTGTGACATGGGGAGCAAAGATGACATCTGCACCGAGTAGGGTGGTGGCCCTCACATTTTCGATGACATTATTGTCATAGCAGATTAGTATTCCACATTTCCAACCCTGAATGTCGAAAACCACATATTCTTCACCTGCAGACAAATAGGGACTAATAAATGGATGAATCTTGCGGAATTTAACTTTGATGCCTTTGGAGTCTGCGCATACATAGGTATTGTACAGTTTGCCTTGATCAATTTCCACCAATCCTGCCAGAATTGTTATGTCGTGTTTTTTGGAAATATTTATCAGTTGCTGACAGGATGAACCTCCCGGAACTTCTTCAGCAAGGTTAATAATTTGCTCCTTGTTTAGGTCTTTTAAGAAGGTATAGGCTGTTATCGATAATTCATGAAAACTGATGACATCTGCACCCTCTTTTTTTGCTGCGGCAGTCAATTGCTCAATGACACCAATGTTATATTTCTTGTCGCCATCTTTCGGTTCAAACTGAGCAGCGGCAACCTTGAGATTTTTCACTAAAGGAAATTTTAGAGGAGTCTTTCAAATCTTAATAAAAAGTCGCTTTTTATACATCCAGTAGCAGATGTACCACATCATGAACCAGACTAAAATACTCGTTATAATTTGTGCGGATAATCCACCCCAATCAAATAGGAGGTATGTAAATGGATGGAGAATCTTTTCAACGAACTCACAACCTCCAAGGTGAGCAAATACATAGATAAAGAGGGAATTCATGCTCACTACTCCAAAGAAAAATACTATTCCATCTTTCTTTTTGATGTCGATCACCCAATAGGATATGGCCATCACGAGGATGGACCAACCACCACTTACAATTACAAAGGATGAAGTGGCTATTCTCTTGATGATTGGGGTGATGGGATCCATTAAATACCCCACTGCAATCAGAAGAATACCAGCAATAACCAATTGTTTCAATATGGCTCTGGAAGATCTGCCACTCATTAAGACTTTGCCAACCAATACTCCCCATATGGTATGAGCTGCTGTGGATAGGGCATTAATAGATACCCAATGAGCGCTGGGAGTAACACCATCAATAAGATACTCGATCCATTCGCCAAAATTATGCCCTGCAACGAAAGCCTGATTGAAGCCTTCAACTGGAAAAAGACGGTAGAGTAATTCCGTAATAATCAGAAGACCAACGGAAAAAAGGATCTGAAATGTAAATGACCGGTGCATGATCAGATAGGCGACCAGATAGGTAAAGGCGATCTGGGCCAATACATTCTGAAAATGGAATGTGATTCTTCCAGGGCCAATACAGTACAAACCCCAACCCAACAGCAGGAGGATAACTGATCTTTTTATGACATGATTCAGTATGTCAGGTTTATTCTCTGCAGATCGTTTGTTGACTGCAAAAGGCAGGGAAACACCAACCAGGAACATAAAAAATGGCTGAACAAGATCCCAGAACCGTAAACCATTCCATTCATGGTGATGGAATTGTTCACCCACCCAATAGAAAATGCTTCCTTCCAGGGAAGGATCCGTTATAAGAGAGTACAGACCGGTGGATTCACCGACCAACAGGAACATGGTTATTCCTCTAAAGAAATCAATTGATTGGACGCGATCGATAGTGCCTGTTGAAGCCATTACTTTGAATTTTAAAATTGTATCAAATGTTATATTGGATTATGCGTCATAATGCCGTATTACTATTTCTCACTTCAGCGACTTCGGCTTCACTAATAGGGTCTGCACTGTTTCCAAAACTCTGACGGACAAATGTTAGAATCTGGGCAATTTCAACATCTTTTAAAAAACCATGCTGGGGCATTACGTCATTGTATGCACGACCATTAACCTCAATTTCTCCCTGCAGGCCATTTAGAATAATGCCTATTAGTCTTTTCTTGTTACCATTTACCCACTCAGTTTCCGCAATTGGAGGCCAACGACCTCCGGCTCCTCTTCCGTTACTCTGATGACATATTCCACAATAATTGTAATAGAGATTTTCACCAACCAGTCCGGAGTCCTTTCTTAGGTTATCTGCTATTATGTCCGGGGTTTTAATATGAGGCAATTTTTTATGTTCTTCCATTGCTAAAAGCTGATTTGTATTGAAATCATCCCTGTCGCCAGTATACTGGACCTTCCAGATCTTGCCATCTTCCGTCTCACTCAGGTATAAAGAACCATCAGGACCAGCGGCAATGCCCATGGGGCGATATACCGCATCACTTACATTGATTATGGTGTCTACTTTAGCAAATCCATCAGCAAAAACTTCAAGATCACCAGAAGGAGAACCATTAGTAAATGGAATGAATGCAACAAAATAACCCGACTGCGGATAGGGTGCCCGATTGGTTGACCCATGAAAAGCCACAAAAGCTCCGTACTTGTACCGTTCCGGAAATTGTTCACCCTGATAAAAATGCAATCCATTGGGAGCCCAATGCCCTGGAAACCCGATGATAGGGTCATCAAAGTCAGCGCATCTCCCGATAGTATTACCATCACCGCCGTATTCAGGAGCGAGCACTTTTTTCTCCTGGAGTTGATCGTAGAAACAGTATGGCCATCCAAAATTCGAGCCTTGCTCAACCTTCAGGAACTCCTCAGAAGGTAGTAAGGCGCTTTGCCATGGCGAGAACACTTTGGGAAACAATCGGAGGAGATCATCCCGCCCATGCATCACAAGATAAAGATTGTCATCCTCGTTATTCCAGTCCATGGCCACAACACTTCTAATTCCGGATGCATATTTCTCACCATCTTCCTGGGTGAGTCCTATTTGATCTCCTTTAAATTTCCAAACACCTCCATGATCCTCAAGCTGCGGGCATGGATCCATTCCGGGAACACCTGGCGTTCTTTTGGGATCCTGGCAGGAATTTGACGGGGCTCCAAATGGAACATATAAATCACCATTTTTATCGAAGGAGATAGGTTTGCCAATATGCTCATGATTGCCATGCTCGTGATCGTCTTTCAACACCAATTCCAGGGGGCTTTCAGGAACCATCTTTCCTGGTGTCAGTTTATACCGGTAAACTTCAAGGGAAGTGCTAAAATAAAGGTACCCATTGTGAATTCTCATCGCTGTCTGATAACCACCGAGATCAGTTTTTTCATAGACTGCAAATTTTGTAACAATATCTGCCCTACCGTCACCATCGGTGTCCCTTAGTACCGCACAGCCACCCTCATCATCAGGGTAGCTCAGTTTAACATAGATGTCACCATTATCGTTAACGATGATCTCTCTTGCTCTGCCCTTAATGCTGTCAATTACAACTGTGGCCTGGAAACCGTCGGGAAGAAATAGGCCACCATTCAGTTCAGTACCATTCTGAGCATCTTTGGTGTCTTTTATGCCGCATTGAATAAGGAAAAATAGCCCAAATAGTGAGACGAAAATGGAGGTTGGTACGAGTTTCATTGGATGAATGTAGGATAATCTAACATATTGTTGAAAACTTTAAACTACTGTAATATAGTGGTGTAGAGCAACATAATTATAAGGTTCGGACATAAACTGAACTGTGCGTTGCAAGGAGAGCAATTCATTTAAAACGCTTATAGATGACATATTAACTAATCTCTCCATTTTTCAATAAGGGTCGGCGATAATTTCAATACTTTAGTCCCTTACAGAATGAAGGAATAAGTGAGTACAGATTTAGAGGTTCGTTTCAAAAATATCTATCCTGGCAAATATTTTTTAAGTTTCTCCAAAGAGGATTTAAATACCTACCTTAAATTCAGGAGTTGGCTTCCCGGTGAAGAAGTTATTGACGGTATTGAAAAGGCAGGGGAGAGCAATATGAATTGTGTCTTAAGGGTGAGAACGAACGAGCGCTCATTTATCATCAAACAGGCTCGGCCATGGGTAGAGAAATATCCCCAAATTGATGCCCCGGTCGAAAGAAATGCTGTAGAAACAAGGTATTTAGGACTGATGGGGGAGGACGTGGAACTCAAAATACAAACACCTGAATTAATAGGAAGTGATACTGACAATTTCATTCTGGTAATCAATGATCTGGGTGGTGAACCTTTCTCGTTTTTGTATGAACACAATAGTAAATTGACAGGGGAGGATTGTAAATCCATGATGGCTTATATCTCACGCTTGCACCAGCTTAAGCCGGTTAATTTTCCTGAGAATATGGCCATGCGTGTATTGAACCATGAGCATATTTTTCATTTCCCTTTCATCGAAGACAATGGTTTTAAACTGGATGACATTCAGTCAGGGTTAGAAGGGATATCATGGATTTACAAAAGGGATAAGGTTCTGAAACAGAAAATCGAATCACTTGGAAAGCTTTACCTGGGAGAGGGGAAGGCGTTAATTCATGGCGATTATTATCCGGGGAGTTGGCTTAAAACCGAATTGGGATTTAGAGTAATCGATCCGGAATTCAGTCACATTGGCCATCCTGAATTCGATTTAGGTATAATGATCGCCCATCTCTTAATGACTGGCCATTCGGAAGAAATTATTCCTGCAATGAGTAGATATTCAAGCGAACAAGCGGTTGATAACGAACTTATCGCTGGATTCGCCGGCACGGAAATACTGAGAAGATTATTGGGTGTGGCTCAATTACCACTTAAATTGAATCTGGAAAATAAGAAAGCACTATTAGATCAGGCATCAGATTGGATTCTTAGTGGAATGATCAGACATGAATAGCAATGGTATAAAGTTCGCATTAATTCTACTTCTGATAGTCGCGTTTTCGGGATGCGATAAAAACCAAGAGCAGAAGAATTTCCTTGAGGTCACAAAGGAACGATCGCTTTCTGTGAGTCCATTGATCAAGATGTCCAAAGACAGCCTGCGTAATAAAATTCTTGGTGTACTGGTTGGCTCAGCCATTGGTGATGCCATGGGAGCGCCTACGGAGATGTGGACGAGGGATCAGATCAAACTTCAATACGGCTATGTCGATAACCTTGATAATATGATCAGGGAACCCTCTCCCGAAGGGACATGGGATTACAACCTCACAGCGGGAGGCACTACTGATGATACACGATGGAAGGTGCTGACAGGAGATTTCTTTATTGAAAATTCATCCTCGTTTTTTAGTAAGGAAGGTCCTGATCCTTCTGATTTTGCTGAATTCATTATTGATCAATACTCAGAAGAGGTCAAAGGATTAAAGCAAATTGAGAGTTTTGAGCCAGCGCCTTATGAGGAGCAGATGCGCAGAATTGCGTGGCTTCAGGAATGGGCATTGGTGGCCAAACCTTTTGCTGCAAATGACCTTGAAGGATACAATGATGCTATTAGTAAATTCTACGGTGGAGATATGGCTTGCGCAGGGATGCTATATGCCCCATCCATTGGAATTTTATATCCCGGGGCTCCAGATGCTGCGTACAATGCAGCTTATAGCCTTGCAATATTTGACATCGGTTATGCCCGTGATATTACGGCATTAACGTCGGCATTGGTAGCAGCGGCATTGCCCTATGACTCCACACCTGAAGATATATTGAATGTGCTCAAAGAAATCGATCCGAAAGGATACTTTAAGAGCAGACTGCTAGGTCGTAGTAGTTACAGGATTTATTCAGATGCTTTGTCCATTGTTGATGAAGCCCGAAAAACAGATGATACCGGGGCTCGGCTCAAAATGGCTTATGCCCTTCTTGATGCTAAAAATCAGGACGTTCCTTTTCATGCGGGGGAAATTCATTTGATCAATCTTACAGCTATCATTTATTCTGATTTCGATTTTCAAAAATCACTTGAATTTGTGATTAACTATGGCCGTGACAATGACACAGTTGCAGCTGTAACGGGAGCTATATTAGGTGCTTACCATGGATACGACCAACTTCCAAAGAATTTGACCCAAAAGGTGCTAAAAACTAACAAGGAAAAGTTAGGAATTGACCTTGAAAAACTCGCCGATGAATTGGTGGCTAAAATGATTAGCGGTAGTAACTAAAAGAAATTTCGCTCCTTACTATGGTCTGTTACTCACAGACCATAGTAGTAAATGGTGCTAAGTAGCACAGTTTACACAGTAAAGACTTTCAGGTCTTATCATGATTCTTGCTATTGGAATTGGTTGTTTGCATTTGAGGCAAAGCCCGAAACCTTTAGTGCCGATTTGAGAAAAAACAACTCGCAAGCTTCTTAATTTATTTTCAGCTTGCCGTAAGGAGGCCTCTGTAATGCTTTTATTGTTGATGGCGTCCATTCTGGAAATTCTTCCAATGGCTGCATCAGGCGCAATAGGCTTGGACATTACTTTGTATTCTTCAATTAACTTTTCAGTCTTTGAGATTTCAGTAAGAATGTTTTGCCTTTCTCTGCCTGTTTCCATTACGTTATTAATAGATTTTGAGTTCAGAATTCAGGACAACCCAAAAATTGGATGTTAGCGATTCCACTTCCGGGCACTTATCACCTGCGTGCCTGGAAAATCGTCTGGCACTTTTTGTGTCACTTTGCCGGTGGCAGCCCACTCTGCACCCCTTTGAAACGTGGTCATAAACCCAACACATTCCATTGAATAATCCATATGTCCCAAACCAGAATGAAAAACTCTGCCTTTGGCGTAATTAATTGTAAATAACAATGGCTCATGCCTTCCGGTGCGATCAGGATCTTTTTCAGAATCAGAATATGCAGTAGCAAGTACCGTCATGTTTTCGGCCGGACCTCGTAGTCGTTCATAGAGTTCGTCCATGGTATGGAGCCACGAGGAGGGGAGACCTTTCATGATGGGATGTTTAGGTGCCCTTGTATTCATTATGTATTCAGATTGGGCGCCATGTGCTCCACAATTACCTTCTGAGGTGTCATACTGGAGCTGACCTGCTTTATCATAATAAACATAGGGGCCGCTTTCGGTATTCCGTCCACCCCAGCCACCCAGACCAATCATATTATTGTATTCTGGCCAATCACCCCACGAGTTATTGGCAGCATGTATCACAACAAGTCCACCACCTTCCGACATGTATTTTTCAAAATTCTTTTTAGTGGCATCCGACCATGCAGATGCTTTCCATCCAAAATTCGTTATGACAACATTATAATTATCGAATTTTGGACTATAATCAGGATCGGGGACCGGTTCATCCATAGCTGTGGTTTTTTCGCCTGAACCAAGAGGATACATTGTCAAAAGTTCCTTAATATCTTCCAGTCCAATGCTCTTGTCATAATGTGGACCCTGCCAGGTAAATGCCGTTCGCTCAATATCAACATCAAACATTCCGGTTTGCTCCAGAAAATCTTTCATCATCATCGTGGTTTTTGGCCAGACTCCATGATTATTTTCACCATCAATAATCAGTGCCTTTAATTTCAAAGTGGATTCGCTTTGTTCGGACATCTTGTGCTGCCAGCTGGCCAATGAAAAGCACACGCAAAGGATAGAAATGAGTATTGTATTTTTCATATTGAATCGATTAGTTGTAATTTGATTAGAGTTTAATGGTAAAAGGCCACCCGACGAATTGCGCTGCATCTATCTTAGATACATCGACATTCCTCGGCCAGCACTCAAAAGTAACTTCTCTGTTGTCTTTATTGAATCTGATCAAACCATAACCACCTCCACTTGACGGGCTCTCGGGGTTGACATAGGCATGCATAGTAATTTTATTGTTGAATCCATCTAAATACCTTCCTGTCCAAGGTAAGATATCGTTCGAATTCTCCCCCGCTTTTTCATCTTCCGGCCACCACCACCTGCTGTAGTAATTGTTGACAATAGCTGGAACGACAAATGCCCAAGGTCCATCCTCAAATGCATCCGTGCCATGCTGCATGACAGTAGCCAAATGCTGATCTCCAGCAATATGAACCGCATTTGCTCTTTTTAGGGCTTTCAACGCAAGATTTCTTCCTGTTTGTGGCCATCCATTGGAGTCCATATCCGCATGGAGCCTGTTCTCTTTACTTCCGTGCAGATGTGCGCCACCACAAAAACCTGTTTGTGATAGGACGGCTTTCATCAATTCCGTATTTTGCTCACCCCAATTATCCAGGAAATCCAACTGGTGTTGTCCGAGCAACTCAAGTCCCTCTAAATCTACTGTAGCAGGATCATAATTGGGATCTCGTATATGATCTGGCCGGGGACCAAGCTGTGGTATCTTTCCTTTTGGGCCGGATTTAAATTTTCGATCTTCGATAATTGCAAAATCAACGCCTCCTACAATCAGGTTGGTATAATACACACCAATTCCTTGTTCAACAGGAGTGGCATCGTAGGGATCGGGTAAATGAGCCGTTTGACATCTCTCCACCATTTTCACGTATTCATGGTGATAGAAATATCCTCCATCATCACCGGCAGGGCTTAAAGCTTTCCTGCCATTTTCACCCCAAAGATTTCCCTGGCCAATGTCATGATCGTCAGGAATGGTGATACTCGGACGATTCCGGAATATTTCCCTGAATTGCATGCCAAACTTTAACCAGGCCGCGGTGTGCTCTGTGTGGTCATAAGATTGATCTCCGGCAAAAAAAACAAGGTCCGGATCTTGATAATTGATGTTTCGAACGTAATTCTCCCGATCACCACGATCTTTGTTGCTGTTGCAAGACATGGCTGCAATCACGATTTCTTTTTTATCCGCGGGATCTTTTCGG
The DNA here is from genome assembly GCA_027592755.1 of Bacteroidota bacterium. Taxonomy (GTDB): domain Bacteria; phylum Bacteroidota; class Bacteroidia; order Cytophagales; family Cyclobacteriaceae; genus JAJCYL01. The sequence goes on from JAQCLE010000016.1 coordinate 45,512, forward strand.
ATCAACCCTTCAAAAGAAGCCATCTGTCCATGTAAAATTCGATAGGGGATATCCTCATCGGAGGTCCAATTTTCGACCCGGAAAAGTGCAGACCAGCCCAAATCATTTACGAGCTGTGTGTGAATTTCCTGCCATTGGCCTTCTCGCTTGATTTCCAGCGTGACTTCCCTTGTTTCTTCTGGATAAAGAGGAAAAAGTTGAGCTGTCAGTTTGAGTGTACTATTGGAAACGGTATAGATACCAAAGGCAATTACTTCCTCACGGGCTACTTTGAGATCAATTATTTCTGATGGCATCCGATTCCACCAATCATTTGTTGCAAGCGTATCAATTTCTGTAAAAGGGGCTGTTACCGGTGGAATCATTTCGGTTGCTTTTTCGGCATTGTTACATCCATAACAAATGGAAATGAAAAGTAAGAAAAGGTTATTGGCGTTTCTCATGCTATTGAATTATTAAATATCAAAGATCCATATCAAAGATCCATATCATTTGTTTATAAATATCGAATCGCTACTATCTAAATATTTAGGTGTCATTCTGTGCCGGGTGCCTTGTTCGTAGCTATAGGCAATTTCAAGCAGCATGGGCTCAGACCAGGGTCGGCCAAAAATTGATAAACCAACCGGAAGCCCGTCAATTTGTCCCATCGGAAGTGTGATGTTAGGGTAACCGGCAATAGCTGCCGGTGAGCTACTGGAAATACCAAAATTATCACCGTTTGTTAGATCAGTTTTCCAGGCTGGTCCACCGGTAGGGGCAATGATGGCATCTAGTTTATTGACATCCATCACCTTATCGATTCCTTCTTCACGACTTAGTTTGAGTGCACCTGCCAGTGCTTCGATGTATTCTTCAGAATTCAGATCGCCTTTTTCCTGGGCTACTTTAAGAAGTTCGTGATCATGGTATTTCATTTCGATACTATCTGCAAAGGTCTTTTGTATCAGATCCTCTAAATCCCTTACCTGGGTAACTGACCCCATATTCTGAAAATATCTATTTAGTCCATCTTTGAATTCATAGAGAAGGACCTGAAATGAATGGTCCCTGGCTTTCCGTGGTATAATTTCATCTATTTCAATTATTGTAGCACCATGCTCGTCAAAATAAGCAACAGCCTCTTCCATTATTTTGGTCATTCTCACATTATCTCCCAGCGGTTTTTTGAAATATCCAATTCTTTTCCCCCTGATAACTCCGGTTTTCAAAAATTGGGTATAGTCATTATAGACTACTCTATCTGCTGTTAATGTTTTGCTATCCTTTGAATCTGAATCTGTCAAAGCCCCGAGACAGATGGCTGCATCCGTAACAGTTCTTGCCATGGGCCCCGCGGTATCCTGTGAAAATGAGATTGGGATTATGCCTGTTCGACTGATAAGTCCGACAGTTGGTTTTATGCCTACAATGCCATTGTTGTTGGCAGGGCAAACAATTGCCCCGTTGGTTTCGGTACCAATGGCCAGTACACAAAGATTGGCAGCAACCGCGACCCCGGATCCGGCACTTGAACCACATGGATTCCGACTTAGATCATATGGGTTATTTGTTTGTCCACCTAATCCACTCCACCCACTGGAAGAAGATCTAGAATGAAAATTGGCCCACTCACTTAAATTCGTTTTGCCCAGGATCACGGCGCCTGCTTTTCGAAGTTGAGCAACTAAAGGACTATCTTTTGATGGATAGGAATCTTTCATAGCTCTTGCTCCTGCTGTGCATGGCATTTGGTCTCCCGTATCAATATTATCCTTTAGTAGTATTGGGATACCATGCAAGGGACCCCGCAATTCACCATTTTGCATTTCTACATCAAGTTGAACAGCTATGTTGAGTGCATCTGGATTGATAGTAAGTACTGCATTTAATTTTGGACCATCAGAATCTAAAGCTTTAATCCTGTCAAGGTAAAACCGGGTGAGTTCTACGATGGTATAATCTCCATTTTTGAACGCCCGCTGAATTTCATCGATTGTGATTTCCTGATCGATTTCCAGCACTTTGGATTCTTCAGTTGTTTTTGGCGAATCACATGAGAAAATTAGGATTATCAGACTGAAGCAAATTGGCGAGTAAGATTTCATGCGATTGATAGTGATTTTAAAGATATGGATTTATTAGAAGAACAATGTAATTTTAAGAATCTACACGTATCAAAATGAACATCTTAAAATCACTTGAAAGCGGATTAGAGGCTTTTTTCAAACCATTTGAATACATAGCGAGTCGGTATTTTCTATTACCAACCAGGTGGTTGCTCTCCCAAATAGATCCTTTGAGTTATGCCTTTGAAGGAACGCTTCTGAAGAAAATCTTGCAGGTCTCCATTTACCCGATTTTTATGACCCTTACGTTTGTGATAGGGTTTAATCTTGTAGATGAGGGTTATACTTTCCGAACATTTCTGGGAACCATTGTCATGTTCCTCATCTTTGGAGCAATATTCGCTCCGCTTGAGCATCTCATGCCATTTAGTCGAAAGTGGTTGAAGGATGACGACACCCATGTGGATTTCATGATGTTCTTCGGAGGAAAATTTTGGGGTGACTATATCAATCAGCCCCTTAAACTGGCTACGATTTCACTGGTCGTACAAGAAATATCACCGGAAATAGGGAGGGGCATCTGGCCTGCAAATATCCATCCATGGGTGCAGGTTTTGCTTCTCTTGTCTATCAATGACTTTTTCAGGTATTGGTATCACCGCTGGATGCATGAATCGCCGTTTATGTGGCGATGGCATTCTGTTCACCACTCTTCGAGGCGTTTGTATTGGTTTAATGGCACCAGGAGTCATCCGATAGAAGGTTTGGTCTCTGGGTTTTTATGGGGCATCCCATTGGCTTTTGTACAGGCCCCAGTAGAAATTGTTTTTGTGACCGGATTGCTTGGTCGTACCATTGGAAGATTTCAGCATACCAACCTGGATGTAATTCTGGGACCATTTGATTACATATTCTCATCACCCAAAAACCATCGCTATCATCATTCCAAGAAGATTGAAGAAGGCAATTCCAACTATGGCGGAGATGTGATTTTTTGGGACATTTTATTTGGCACTTTTTACCTGCCAAAAGGACAACAGCCCAGTGATGACATTGGAATAGGTAGTATGCCAAATTTCCCCAAAAGCTTTGTCGGGTTAATGTTTGCGCCTTTTACATTTGGAAGGTTGAAGAAGGAGGCTGAAGGTGTTAGTGCGGAACAGGAGCCTATTAAAAATTGACCCTGAGATATATGTAATCACCATTACCGCTTATGGTGATGTGAGCCTTGCTGTGAAAGCATTAAAGCTGGGAGCCAGTGATTTTGTACTGAAGCCCTGGGACAATACAAAACTGGTAGCAGATATTGAGTCTGGAGTAAAACTCAGACATTCTCGGATCAAGGCTGGGAAATCCGGTAGTACGACAGAGGGAGTGACAGGTATTTCGCAGACGGAGAAACAAATGATTGGTGAATCACCATCATTTAAGGAAGTCATGAGCCTGGTGCAAAAAGTTGCTCAGACAGATGTCAATGTGCTCATTACCGGTGAGAATGGAACGGGTAAGGAATTGATCGCCCGCGAAATACATCGGCTTTCCGGCCGGAATAAGAAGACTCTAATCAGTGTGGACCTTGGAGCTATAACCAGCAGTCTTTTTGAGAGTGAGCTCTTCGGCCATATGAAGGGTGCATTTACTGACGCAGTCAATGACCGCAAGGGCAAATTTGAACGGCTGATAAGGGAACCCTTTTTCTTGACGAAATTGGCAACTTGCCCATGGAATCACAAGTCAAGCTACTTGCCGCCATCCAAAACCGGGTGATCACCCCTGTCGGGTCAGAAAAAACCATATCCATTGATATCCGTCTGATATGTGCCACAAATGCGGATCTTGGTGACCTGGTTTACACAGAGGAATTCAGAGAAGATTTGTTCTACAGGATTAATACTATTGAAATAAAGGTTCCGCCATTGAGGGAAAGAAGAGATGACATAACAATTCTTGCCAATTATTTTCTAAAAAAATATACTTCGAAATACCAGAAGGGTAAAGTCATCATCCACGATAAGGCATATGATGAGCTTTTGAATTACCATTGGCCCGGGAATATCAGGGAGCTTGAGCATATGATTGAAAAGGCAGTGATCCTGGATGAATCCGGGGAAATACAACCCAAGGATTTTAATTTCAAGACTACCATGCAAAGCTTCCCATCTAATTATCCTCATACACTTGAGGAGATGGAAAAATTGATGATCCTTAATGTGGTTAACAAACATGGGGGTAATATGAGTTCGACTGCATCCGAGCTTGGTGTCACACGACAAACACTTTACAATAAGATCAAAAAGTACAACCTTGATGATCAGTTAGCTCGCAATGCGGATTAAGAGTTTCTATAGTGTCGTTATTGTCCGCGTGATATTGATTACCCTGACAAGTCTCCTGATTAGCTTTTTATTTTTGAGTACTGATAAGTATCCATTAGCCTCCCTTGTTGTGCTAATTCTGATCATTCAGGTCATCCTGTTAATCGGACATTTGAACAAAACCAATAAGAAGATTACTTATTTTTTCGATGCTGTCAGGAACAACGATTCCACACTTCATTTTTCTGAGGACATTCAAAGTAAAACTGAGAAAGAGCTAAACAGAAGCCTCAATAAGGTAAATCAGCTAATTAAGGAAGCCAGAAAAGACCAAATATCCCAGGAAAAATATTATTCCTATATTCTCGAAAAGGCGAATACAGGGCTTTTAACGTACGATAAAGAAGGTCATGTATTACTGGCCAATCTGGCAGCGAAAAAATTGTTAGGTTATGAACATTTGAATCATATAAGTCAATTGTCCAAAGTCAATGATAAGCTTTACCTGGCATTTCAAACTTTGAAAGCCGGTGACAATAAAGTGGTGAAGTACAGCAACGAGAAAGAAACGGTTCAACTTTCATTAAGAACCAGCGCCATTACCATTCAAAATAAGGAGTTAACATTTGTAACGATAAACAACATCAGAGATGAGTTAGAGGAACAGGAAGTGGAATCATGGATTCGGTTGATAAGGGTGCTCACCCATGAGATTATGAATTCGGTGGCACCGATTTCTTCCCTGGCTGAAACCCTTTCGGAAATTTACCGGGATAAAGAAAAGATAGACAGTTCTGGCCTTGATAAGGAGCTGATTAGCCATACATTAAACGGGCTGAGTATCATTAATCAACGAGGGCTGGGTCTAATGACCTTCGTGGACTCATATAGAAAGCTCACTAAGATGCCCATGCCTAAGAAAAGAGATTTTGAGGTAAGACAGTTCCTCGAAAATATTCGGATTCTGGTGAGCCAGGAACCCCATTTCAACAATGTTAAATTTATGATCGAAGCACCAGATGATGTTAGTATTAATGCCGATCAGGAACAACTCACGCAAGTGATGATCAATATTGTAAAGAATGCTCTGGATGCGCTCATTGAAATAAAAAATGGAGAGATAAGGTTGAAAGCAATTGATAATGAGGAGCAAGTTGTTATCAGTGTTCAAGACAATGGTATTGGAATGGATGATGTAATCAAGGATCAAATTTTTGTTCCGTTTTATACTACCAAGAAACAAGGCACAGGGATTGGTCTGAGTTTATCACATCATATCATGCGCATGCATGGCGGGCGATTGGAGGTAGAGTCAGAGCCGGGAAAAGGAACTACGTTTTCGCTATTTGTTTAGATTTTACAAACAGGCCGAATTTGAAGAGACAAAACCGATCTACTATAACTTCTTATTTATGCAGTGAAAGAAAAGTGATCAAGGGTATCAAATTGTGAGCTATTAGTTGCTGAAATTTCGCAATTGATAAGTAAAAGTTACCATAAAATACTGTTGCAGCACTTTGGTCCATGTCTCTTCGATGTAGGAGGGGTTAACGCTTTGAGAAAAGCTGCGGTTTTGTCCCAACAAATCAAAGACTGACAATTCTAATTCTCCCAAATCATCTTTAAGGAATTTCTTTGCAATGCTCATGTTCCACAAGGTGCAACTGGTACTGAACGAATCATTTACACCTTTGTATTTTTGATAGAATATGTCATTTCGGAATACAAAACCTTTCCAGAAGATTAGGTTAAATTTCCCTCCAAAGGTTTGCGTGATATAATTACTATTACCTGAATTTCTTGTCCGGATGGAATTGACCACTGTATTCGCACTAATGTTATAGTAAATGTTAAAGTCCACGTTTTCATTAATATTACTTACCAGTGCAAGCCTTGCATTCCCGGAATAGGTATTTGCTATGTTTGGAATTCTGTTCGTTCGTCCTGGCTGTCGTCGATAACTTAGCCCTGCGGTCGTATTTAAGTTCGTTTTTAATTTGGAAATTAAAAAACCATAGGTGGTGTTGTTATTAATATTCCAGTATCCGTTAAAATTGACGGGCTCAGATATTTGAGCTCCTCGCTTGATCACCAGGCCAACTCCCAATACAGAGTCTGCCCTCATAATTTGTGTTGCGTTAGTTACGTAATTGCTCGTCATTTGGACCCTTGTAAAATTTGAAATGGAGGTGTTCTTGTCAGGGTTCGTCTTAGCTGCCCGCATCATTAGTGAGTGCTCGTAGCTCTGTTTCAAATCAGGATTGCCTATTGACCAAAAAAGTGGATTGCTGTTATCAATGACGTTCTGCAATTGGTTTACAGAAGGCTCATTAGTGTCAGTTGAGTATCTGATAAACATATCTCCACCTCCGTTGAATTCGAACCTTCCCATTACTGAAGGTAGAATACTGTTGAAGGGTTTGTTAAAAGTTGCTACCTCAGGAAATACCTGGTTATTATTCAAAGTGGCATGCTGGTAGGTAATCCCTGCATTGAAGAACTTACCAAAGCCGCGATTTGACAGAAATAGAGAGGTCTGGTGGGTTGTATATTCACTGGCAAATTCATTGGATAATTTCGAATTAAAAACTCTTTCCTGTGTTTCAGGTTCAAACAAGTAGGTATGCTTATCGGAAGCTCTATCCGTATAATTGATCCGATAGGTTGCTGACAATTGTCCTGTATTGCCCACCGGCTCAGTATAGGTTAAGGTTGATCCAATGGTATATCCATTTTCGTCTGTCAAATATTCTGTCAATGAGTCAAGCAATTCTTCTTCATAATAATTTTTCCTGTCCGTTGTATTGATCCTGGTGTTAACTTCCACGGATATCGTACGTCCTATTTTTTCAAATTTATGCTGGAAGTTGATGTTGTTGTTAAAGTTATATGCATCATTTTGGCTGGTGTATTTGTTGTTAGTCTGGTTGAGAATTTGCCCCATTTCACTTCTTGTTACTGCTTTGGTCGAATCAAGACTCTCATTGTCCTGAAAACTCAGTGAGGGTCGGATGATAAGCTTATTTTTCTTATTGATGTCGTACGTGAGCCGCATATTCAGGCGATGATTCATATTGTCTGTTGATGAATTCTCTTCGCCAGTATACAATTCGTTATCCTGAACAAACTCCCTGCTTGTTAATTGATTAGAAGTGTTATCAGTTTGATTGAAGAAATAACTGCCTTCAAAAACTGCTGCTTTGCCCCATTTATTCGTAAAGTTCAATCCCAGTGAGTTAGTATTTGTAATGCCATCCTGAGTACCTGTCATGAAATTACGGTTGCCTCCTTGTCTAAAACCACCACGACCACCACCGCCACTCACTCCGGCTAAATCTTCACCGCTGAAATTCTGTTGATTAATATTATTGGACATGCCAATGATTGTGATCCGTTTATCGTCTTTAAAAGAGTTAACGTTACCGCCGGCGCTGTAGTGATCATTAGAGCCATATCCACCATAGAGTTTACCAAATGTTCCATTCCGTTTGCCCTCTCTTGTCACAACATTCATGGTTTTAGTGGTATTTCCATCATCAAATCCTGTGAATTGTGACTGCTCACTTCTTTCATCAAACACCTCAATTTGTTTAACAACCTCAGCGGGAATGGTATTTAATGAGAGCAGTGGATCCTGCCCAAAAAAACGTTTGCCATCCAATAATACTTGTTCAATGGTTTCACCATTTGCCGTAACCCCACTGCCATCCACAACAATGCCCGGCATTTTGCTGACAAGGTCTTTCGTGTTGGCATCAGGGTTGACTTTAAAGGCATCTGCATTATAGACAATCGTGTCACCCCTCACTTCAATAGGAACAACTTCTCCTTTAATTTCAACAGCCTCAAGCAGTTTAGTATCCGGTTGAACGGAGATTCTACCCAAATATTGATCAACAACACCAATTCTTAATACCCTTGTATATGGTTTGTATCCAACGCTAGAAACTTGCATTCGGTAGAATGCTTTTTCTACTTTTTCAATGAGAAAAGCTCCTTCTACATCGGTAACTGAATACCTGGAGCTCAGAGAATCTTTTATGTTGACTAATATAACAGTGGCTCCCACAAGCCCTGAACCATCCACGCCATCCACTAACACACCTGACACTTTTACTGGCGCTTCCTGAGCAATAGCAAGCTGAGCAATCAATAGCGCTCCAACTAAAAGGAAATATTTCATTTCATTAGTGGCCATTAAAAATATTTAAAACGTTCTTTGAAGTCTTGATTTACAAGGGTTTAGGCTCTTA
>JAQCLE010000121.1 GCA_027592755.1 Bacteroidota bacterium
AGATCAAGAGCCAATCAGGTTCAATATGGCATTCTCGATATCCTGACCACCTACCGGATAAGTAGTGATCTTTATTTTTCTCCGGAAGTGCATGTCCTGAAATAAGTAACTCGTTTATATTCTTGAACTTATCCAATGGCTTATTCTGCCAATGGCTTATGCTGCCGCTTACAACGCCTTAATCACGCCTAAATTGAGTGGTAACCTGAACTTCGTACATTCATCAAATGTCCAGATCTTTATACATTTCTTCTGAGTTCTTATAGTGCTTACCACCACCATTTTCCAATTCCTTCATTGCTTCAATGGTTTCAGTATTTGGGATTTTTACATCAAAAGGAAGTCCACCACGCAGGGCAACCTGGCGCAGAAATAGATTGATGGCTTGTGTCGGTTTTAATCCAACAGCCCTAAACACAGCGTATGCTTGTTTTTTAGCCTCCGTATCCAATCTTAAACTCGTCGATTCTGTTGCCATAGCTTTATCTATAAGCCACAAATGTATTACATTTGTGGCTTAATCGCAAATAATTGTTCCTGTGAATTTTGCATGTCACATACCACTAACTTCGAAGACATGTCAAGTGTGTTAACAATAGTTTCGGCTTCAAAATCAATTAGCAACTTCCAAAGCGGAACATCATTGGCTTTTGCCCACAGATCGAAACAGGCATTCGTTACGCTTGCCAGTGCCAGATGAACTACTCCCTTGTGTGGCCCCAGCCAACGAAAATTAGGGTCATCAGCCATGGCTTTTGACACTTTCCGAAGTTGCTCATCAGCTCATTGATCTCCCGGCCTTCAACATACCTTACAAGATAGTCAATGGCCTGGCATACCAGGTTGTTGCCCATCCCTAACGTAAAGGCAAGTCCAATGCCTTCAATAGCATGATCCGTTTCCAACTTACAAACGGCATAGGCATAAATAGGGGTGGTATGCACAGCATCCGAACCGGCGCCATCTTTTAAGTTAAACTGGATATCTGACGATGATGCCCGCTTTATCACTACTGTTTTGTTCATTTGATCTCTCCCTTTACATTTTAAATTGTAAAAGTGATGGTCTTGTCAAGTCTCTATTAATACCTCAACCGTTCGATCACTTCCATATCTGATGCTTGTTTATTCAGCTCCAAAACGATAACAGAAGCAATATCATCGGGAAGTATATCGGGCAAGCTGACATCAATTGATTCTTTTCCAGGGCGAAAATTCATTAGAGTATTTCCGTCTAGGAAGTAGGCTCTATTGATCTTTACTTCATTGGGAAAAGGTAACTCCTGCTCGCTGGTTTTGACGGAACCATTTTCGTTTGGAGGTGGTCGAACAAGCTACTAATAAAGCTACAGTAGTTACCATAATCGCCTTTGTTATTGCATCATTCATAATTTTTTATTTTAACCAAATAGTGAATAGAGTAAAACCATGACAAGTATTAAAATGCCGGAAAGGATTAATGGCACATTTCGTTTTTCCCCTTCTTCATTTTTCAAAAAGGCCAGTGGAGAACTCATCGTACAGCTTTCTATTTTTTCATAATCAGGGTGAGGGGTGAGTAAACTGGCAATCACATAAATAATGCTACTGCAAACGAACAGCCACCAGGCCTGCATCATAAAAGAAACCCCCCATATCTCAGTGAGAATCTTGGTATCACCGAATACTGGAAAATCCAGTAAAAAGGCTATCAGTCCTAGCAAAAAACCACCTATAAAAGTTGCGATTGCTCCTTGGTGATTGCCCCTTTTCCAGAACAAACCCCAAACGAATACGGTGGTTATCGGTGGGGATATTACAGTCAGCAGAATATTGATGGCTTCAAAAATGCTATTGAACCCAGCGATAAGCGGTGACCAGGAAATGGCAATAATCATCACAACAACGGCAGTCACTCTTCCAATCTGCACTTGTTGTTTGTCTGAAGTATCAGGTCTATTTCTCTTTACAATATCTATGGAAACTAGTGTGCCAGCGCTGTTCAAAGCGGCTGCTATCGTACTCATGAGTGCGGCCAACAAGGCAGCGGCCATTAACCCTTTCAATCCGGTTGGTAGCAATTCAGTAATCAACACAGGAAAAGTGTCGTTGGCGTCTGTGATGATATCCTTGAACAAAACATATCCCAAAACACCGGGAAGAACAAGTATAAAAACCGGCAATATTTTGATAGCAGCTGCAAACAAAGGTCCTATCTTGGCGTCTCGTAGGGTTTCCGCAGCGAGCACGCGCTGTACAATGGTCTGATCGGCACACCAATACCAGATGCCAAGCACCGGATATCCCAATAAAATTGCGGACCAAGTAAGGCCTGATGAATTTGAGGCAGATGGTACAATGTTCAGCTGCTCAGGTTTTGCTGCTGCCTTCAATGCATCCCAGCTGTGAATCCCATGATCAGGAAGAGCCATAAATCCGTATATGGTCAGGATTATCGCTCCTCCTACGAGGATGACTGTTTGTATTGTCTCTGTTATCACTACAGATTGCAACCCTCCAATGACGGTATATAAGGCTGTAATGAAGGATATGGCCAAGATGGAAACGTAAACGTTTAAGCCAAAGAAGTGTTCAAATACCACAGCTCCGGCATACAGACTCACTCCAATGTGCATAAAGAGTGCTCCTAGTAAAGCCAGAACTGCCAGGCAGGTACGAGCAACCGAATTATATCGCATTTCTAAAAATTCTGGTAAGGTTGATATTTTGTTTTTGTAATAAAAGGGGGCGAAAACCAACGCTAGGATAATGAGCGTGAAAACTGCCATCCATTCGAAATTACCCCATACCAAGCCATCATTAAACCCTGATGCCGCCAGACCAATCAGATGGATTGTTGAAATATTGGAAGCAAACAATGCGGCTCCTATCACAGGCCATTTGAGTGAATGTCCGGCTAGAAAATAGCCTTCAGCATTCATGGATTTTTTTCGGACAACCCAAAGTCCAATGACCATTATTCCAATGATGTAAAGGGCAATTACTAAGCTATCCATTAGCGACATATTATTCCATTTAAATTCCGTTTATACATTGATTTTAAAAATTATTAAAGAATCTTAAAAGTACTGTTGTCAATCAGATTCCAATCCAGTTCGATACCTAACCCAGGTTTTTCCGGAAGATGCGCTTGTCCATTTTCTACCCTTATTGGTTCAGCAAGACCAAAGTCAAAATATTCGATCGGATCAAGTACCTCAAAAAACTCACAATTTTTTATTGCCGCTGCACAATGGAGATTTACTAATTCCAACGGCATATAGATTGCCGTATGTATTTCACACTGCATACCAAAAGATTCAGCAAGATGTGCTGTTTTCATCACAGGCGTAATCCCGCCTTTCCAGGAAACATCGGTACGAATAATATCAACCACCCTCGAAGAGATACATTCTGCGGTGCTATAGTGACTGCCAACAAGAACCTCTGTTCCGCAAATTGGTATATCCAGTTTATCAGTCAACATGCGCAAACCGTGGTAATCTACATCATACAATGGCTCTTCCAACCAGTAGTAGTCTAATTTTTCAAGTGCCCTGCCAACCCTTAATGCCTCCTGGTGGTTGTAGCAGGCAACAGGATCGGCCATTAGTTTAAAGTCTTTCCCAACAGCTTCCCGACACATCTCATAGGCTTTAATATCAAATTCAACATCACCGGGAGGATGAAGTTTGAAGGCAGCCCATCCACGGTTTTTTATCTTAAGAGCCTGCTTCGCATAGTCTTCGGGTGTTTTGTTGACCAATGAGCTTGCATATATTGGCACTTTGTCACGATATGCCCCCAGATACTTATATAATGGAAGCCCGGCAGCCTTGGCAGAAAGAATCCAACAAGCGATATCAAATGGGCCATAAGAGTAGATCGGAATATGGTGCCACCAACGGTCGGCCATTCTATAGTCGTGCCAGTGCTTTTCACGATAGCATGGATCCTTGCCCATGAAGAACAGTTTTAATACATCTGCTGCAATTTGACCGGCAATTTTGGCTCCTCTGCCAGCAAAACCAAATGTATCTGCCTGGATGCCTTCATCTGTTTTCATGGAAATAACAAGAAACTCAAGATCGGATCGTACACCATCCCTCATCTCACTATCCTTCATTGCAGGTGTAGAATGCTTGCATAATCGTATTTCAATATCAGTGATTTTCATTTCGTATGTTTATATACCATCAGGATTATCTTCATAAAGCCAGGTTCAATTTCGTGATAAGTAACTACACTTAGTTTCCAATTCTAACAATTCTATAATCGGTAAAACTGATTTGCATTATTGTAATAAAAATCAAGCTTTTCGCTTTCGCTCCAGCCAGAAGTCCAGCGACTTACGAAAGTGTACCAGCTATGGTAGCTTCCTGCCAGTGTACAAACGGGCCAATCACCTCCGAATACAATGCGTTTATTCCCAAAACATTCCAACACATGATCGACGTATGGAATTATATCTTCTGATGTCCAGTTGCGGAAATCTGCTTCTGTCAGGAGTCCTGAAATTTTACATTGAATATGCTCAAAATCGGATAGTTGCTTAATATTCTTTTTCCAATCAATGATTTCCCCCGCTTTTATTCCCGGTTTTCCGCAATGATTCAGTATCATAGGCTTTTCGGGTAAATTATTCGCGAGCTCAATACATTCACCCATTTGGTCATGAGTGATGCACAACTCAAAATGCTTGTCCAAAGCAAATACCTTCTTAACACCTTCAATAAAAGATGGTTGGACGGCAAAACCTGGTTCATTAAACTGGATATTATGACGGATACCACGCACTATATCATGCGCTACAAGTTTTTCAAGATTGGAATCAATATTTATTGCATCCGTTAGGTCGATATAGGCCACTATGGCCTGAATGCGCTCATCTTTTCCTGCTATTCCTTTAACCCATTTTACCTCTTCCTCATTCATATCAGGGTGGCAGTTGCATTCAACAAAGACAATTTTGTCTACCGCAATTCCCTTTGTGGCCTCATGATAATCTACTAATACATATGGCTGATTAAGTGTCCCTGCAGATCCAAGCCAATCATATTTCATCTTGTTCGGATCCCAAAAATGCACGTGGGTATCAACAATCGGAATAGTCTCCATAATTGTATATTTTAAAATTTATAACAACATTTTCCTCCAGTAAAGCTGAGTCGAATGAGTTTATCAGAATTTTCCATATTTCAAATAAGCTTCTTGCGGATCTACTCCCTCTAATATCGCTTTCCTTACCAAACTTTCTGTCTGTAGCACTTCCTCAGTTTTCTCCACCACCTCTTCAACAATAGGTTGCGGTATGATTACAATACCATCCCTATCTGCCATTACATAGTCACCGGTCTCAATAGTCACTTGTCCTATATTTATGGGTGCGGCGAACTCTTCTGGCACCCATCTGCCCACTACATCCACGGGGGTAAAATATTTGCAGAACACCTTGAAACCAATCTTGCTGATGAATTCGGAATCCCTGCACCCACCATCCGCGATATATCCACGAATACCTCTCAACTGCAAAGTTTCGGATGACAGTTCCCCCATATGTGACAAGGTATTGTCATTTGGTTGGCAAATAACCACACTTCCTTCCGGAGCTTTCGACAGCAGCCCGGTCCATTGAAGTAGTGTCTCATGTGGATTAAGTGTTGGATCATACCGTCCACTCACCGTGTAAACAGGGCCAGAGAGTTTGGCATGAATATCTAAAGGGCGAATAGTATTTGGCAAGGTCTGATTGGGATAGCCCCTAGCTCTCAGTACATCATATACAGCCCCTGAATAACATTTTTCTAATCTCTCACTTAGTATTTTTTGAGCATCCATATTCAATCTATTGGGCATACAACGGTTCAGGCTAATTCTTCAGGACATTTTCATATTCTGCAATACCCTTAGCGGTGAAATGAGGAAGTAATATCTCCCAAACGTGCCTGACCATTTCTCCCTCTCTATTAAAATCAATATTGGCAACTACAGCTTCCTGAGATTTCCAGAAAGTAAGCAGTATCCTTATCGTATGTTGAAGCCTATCATAATAACCAGTGGTTGGTTCTGGTTTCATATAATTCATCTCAACGAACTTTTGAAAAAAACCAGCCATTTGAATTTTTCTTATCCGCATGTTGTCTACAAGCACTTTGTTCACTTTTTCATATTTTCTACATATATCCATCAAGTCCAGGCAAAAAAATCTGTACTCAGTTTGAAATTCCTCTAGGCGTACCAGAAGCTTATGAAGGTGTTCAACTGGGTTCAATATATCTTCTTTGTGCTCCGGATAGAAGATGGACATCTCTTCACCCATTTGTCTATAAACAGCGAATACGATGGCTTCTTTATTGGGAAAATGGTATCCGAGATTACCGTTGCTGATATTAATATCGTCTGCAATATGTCGGCTCGTGACATTTGAAAGCCCTTTTTCATTATACAGCCGGACAGCAGCCTGAATGATTTTATTTACTGTCTCCATGTTTAATTATAAATTAGGTCATCCGACCTAATCACAATATTAGCAGAATCCAACAAGATATCAAATCGGTTTTTACAATCACGTTTGGACAAGCATAGTAATAGCAATTCCGTTTATGAACGCCCGGAAAGATCTCTTCAATAGAATTAATACATAGTTGCTCATCAAATTGAGATATAACTTTAGACTTTGATTACTTTATGAAGAGTTGATGAGCTGATATCCTAGTACCCACCCATGATTACGAATGCGCCCCCAGAAATAAGGACTGGGATATTTTTTTCTTAGCTCAACCTGTGCACTTCTGGATACCTTCTTTAACTCTATGCCATCTAACCAGAGGCCATAAAAATTATTCATCAATTCTTGCGTTGCTGCATCATCAACTTTCCAAAGAGTCATCACTACCGCCTCTGCACCTGCTACCACCTGGAATGCCAGCCCTCAATTCCTCAAAAAAGCACATAATTGTTGTACCGATGTTGTACCTATTGAATTAGATGGGTACTTAAAATAAAAAACCAGCAACGTAAGTCGCTGGTTTTCAGTGTACCAGAGGCGGGACTTGAACCCGCACGAGGTTGCCCTCAGAAGATTTTAAGATGTACAGGGATAGAATGAGACCCTAATTAATGATTTAGTAAGAAATGTCAATATCACAATCCACTTCTATTTACAGTACAGAGCCCTTTTTGTTGTACATATGTTGTACAACAAAAAGAAAAAGGCAGTCACAAAAACTTGTAACTGACTGATTATCAGCGTAGAAGGGACAGGACTTGAACCTGTGACATTCGGGTTATGAGCCTTATTAATCTTTGCTTTTTATAATCCCTTTATTACTTCTTCCTGGTAGTTGTCTAACTTACTCTTACGTAATTTATTCAGATAAGCCTGGGTAGTACTGACCTTTTCATGACCTAGTATTTGAGAAATAGCGGTCAGTGGAATGCCCATTTCATCAGCAATGGAGGTGTAGGAATGCCTGGATACATAACTTGTCAATCTTTCTTCAATACCGGCCATTTTAGCTATCTGTTTCAAATTTCGATTATACCGGGATCTGGCCCATTCAATATCACGGTACTGCAAAACAGGGCCTTTCCGCTTAATAACAGGTAATACATAATCCTCTTTGTCCTTACCCTTGATAAAATTTTTTAAAATAGGTGAAAGCTGTTCCGGTATTTTTATATCAAATGGCTCAGCAGTCTTTTGCCTATCATATTGAATCCGTCCATCAATAATGTTAGACACTTTAAGGTGAGCCAGATCAACATAGGGCATGCCTCTCAGGTAAAAGCTCATCAAAAAGATATTACGGTCATTGAACAACGCCGCTTTTGGGTTAAGGTTCAAATCCTTTATTTTTTGGATAGCCTCCAATGGAATAGCTCTCTTTCTCGTTTTACCGGTGCGGATTGTATAATCCTTAAAGGGGTATCCTTCTTGTTCTGCCGAACCCGCTTTAATAGCCTTGTTACAAATGGCTCTTATGGTACGCATATAGACCGCCAGACCTCCCAATGAATTACCCCTTGACAAATAGTCCGTTTCGAATTTCTTCAAGAAATCGAAATTGAGCTCATTAAAGGAAAGGTCCTTTTGGTTCCTGAAAACCTTCACTGATCTCAATACTTCCCGATAACTTCTAGCGGTTCCAATTCTCTTGGCTTCGACTAAATCGGCAATCAAGTTTTCGGTAAAAGTAAAAACACTTTGATTGCCGCCGTTGGTAATTAATTTTTCCTTTAGCTGAATTACGGATAAGTATTTCAATTCTCCCTTTTCCTCCAGTCTGGTTATTATATCAACCAATTGGGCCTTACGCTTTACAAGAAAATTATTCAATCTTTGTGGGGATTCTGAACCCTTAAAAGTATTTCTGAAACATCGGTTCCTGGTATCCTAAAATTTCTTCTGGGTTGAATATCCAGATGCAATACTGGTAGTTTTTGTATTATGAGTTAATCTGAAAATTATGGGAAATGCACCGTCTTCCCTGGGTCGCCTTTTATCAAGTGATAGTACAATACTAGTTGCCATCAATTTTTCATTTGCACGTGATTTGCACGTAGATACTGCATTAATCTAATTCAATGTGTTCTAATATAATTTCTAAGTTACTCATTTTCAGTTAAATACAATTATTACAGAATATATTAATTCAATAATCCGGCGACTCATAATCAGGGGGTCGATGGTTCGAGCCCATCTAGGCCCACTTGATAATCAAGCAGTTACATTAATTTGTAGCTGCTTTTTTATTTATGTGCCTAACAATTTGCCTAACAAATACTGAATTAAGGCCGTTTTTAGCCTCGTCACGACAAGATCGCATTAACATTGGAGTATCTTGTCTCAAAGAGATTTTAAAGGCTACTCAGCACCGGCACCAGGTAGCTCAAAATCCAGCGCCACCATAGAGTATAATTCCTATAGAGTAGAGATAGACCTATAGTAAGTAAGAGATAGATAGAAGAAAGGGACAGAAAGGGCGAAGCCCCCTTTTAAAGACCTGGCATATAACTAAACGAACCCGTTTCAAGGCCGTTGATCATTATGCGGTTGGACATCTTGATAACCAGATGGCCCATAATAGTGAGACTCATTTCTTTTCGTAATATGCTTGTTTCGCTTCATACAGTTCAATATAACCAGCCTTGGTTAGCTCGATGGTATATTCACCAATGACGCCAATATCGCGGTTTGTAAGCTCCGTAAACATTTGAAGGGCTATTAGAGAATTCGGGATTCTATAACAGCGCATTTCTTATTCAATGGTTTCACATAAATTATTTCCTCAGATGTATTCAATACAATTGTATTGAATAGGAGTAATTATTTTTCTAATTCCATGGAATAACTTATTCACATTATGATGTGATTATTGTTGCCAATACCAATGTTATGCTTATTTTTACATAACAAATCACAGTATAATGTTATTATCAGAATTAGGAGAAATCATTAAAGCACGTAGAGACACTCTCCGTGTCACGCAACCAGTGCTTGCAGAAATGGCCGGAATAAGCGTGAATACCCTCTATAAAATTGAAAGAGGACAGGCCAATCCGAGTGTCAAAGTGCTAAACAAATTGGCCGAAGTGATGGGCATGGAGCTCAAATTGGAAGTAATAAAGCAAATCCCTGATAAATGAGAACAGCTGGAGTATTCAGAAATGGAAAATTAACCGGAACCCTCACCCAATTTGATTCCCGCAGTTATGAGTTTCGCTATTCTGACGAATGGTTCAACAATGAGAAGCTGCCTGCTGTTAGCCTTACATTACCAAAAACACAGCAAGTGTATAAGGCAGACCATCTTTTCCCATTTTTCTTCAATATGTTGTCTGAAGGTGTCAATAGCCAGCTGCAAACCCGACAATTGAAAATTGATGAGAAGGATTATTTCAGTTTGCTCCTGGCAACCGCTTCTGTCGATACGATTGGTGCAATAACGATCACTCCATTAAAAGAAAATGATCAATGAGCTTTCCCGAAATAAGGTTTTGTCCCGGAACATTAACTGAGGGCTTTACAGGCTACAGCAGAACTTGTCTGAAACGGGTTTTCAATGGCAAAAAGGTTAGCCATGTATTGCCCTATAACCCATCACAAATCAGTGAAGATGACTCTGAAAAGTTTCTCGAAAACCGGAAGCGCATTTCCATATCAGGTGTTCAGGAAAAACTTTCCTTTATACTTGAAAAAAACGTCCTCCGATTAACTAAAAAAGGAGAACAAGGAACTTATATTCTGAAACCCATCCCACGGGATCTGAAGCATGTTGATCAGGTTCCTGCAAACGAGCATCTCACCATGCAAATTGCAAGACAGGTATATGGCATTCAAACAGCTGAAAATGCACTTATATTTTTTAAAAATGGAGATCCTGCTTACATCACTAAGCGGTTTGACGTACTTGACCAGGGTGATCCTTCTACCGATCGAACAAGTAAATTGGGTATAGAGGATTTTGCTACCCTGGCGGGAAAGACAACTGAAAATACAGGGGTCGACTTCAAGTACAATTATAGTTATGAGCAATTGGCAGCACTTTTTACTATATATGTTCCGGCCTATAGAGTAGAACTTGAAAAGTTATTCTCGCTGATTGTATTCAACTACCTTTTTTCCAATGGCGATGCGCATTTGAAAAACTTCAGTGTAATCGAGTCGCCTGAAGGTGATTATATACTTAGCCCGGCTTATGATTTGATCAATACACGAATTCATGTAGACGACACCGATTTCGCATTAACCGAAGGCTTATTTCAGGATGATTTTGAATCCAAACAAATGAAGAATAATGGCAGGGTTGGTCTTGATGACTTCAATGAATTTGCGAGGAGAATCGGTATATCTGAAAAAAGACGGGACAAGGTGCTTTTTAACTTTCTAGAAAAACAGGATGCTGTCGAAATCCTGATCCACCGATCATTTTTAAATCAATCGACAAAACACATGTATTTACTTCATTATCAAACAAAAAGAAATCAGCTGAATGCCAGGTAATGGAGGGCGAGAAGTCTACCCCGCACATGATGCGCGGAGCCCATGTGAACCCACATTGATAATCAAGGAGTTACGTCTAATATGAGTAACCGTTGCGCAACCCCCTCAATAGAACAAATATGGCTTTAAATAAGCCGTTTTAAGCCATGGGTAT
>JAQCLE010000122.1 GCA_027592755.1 Bacteroidota bacterium
TCATACTTTTTCTCCATATCTTGAAACTTAACTTTAGCTTTAAATTACTCATTAATATACTCAATATCAATGAGTTAATAAAGCATTTTACACGGTTTATTTGTTCAAAATATTTATTTATTAAGTGCCTATTTCAATAATTTTAAACAATTATAATGATCTTAAAATCAATCTACCTTCTTCTTGTCACATACTGTTTATTTTCAGTTACCCTCCTTGTCCAATCAAATAAGTCAGCTGATTTGAAAGGTGGCAACGGGAACTTTGTTATTGGCCCCGAATATAAAATTGATCCCTACCTCACCGACCTGGGCAATGCCAAGGGGAAATACTTCGAGGTTTCCATGCGAATGGCTGACAGCAAGATCTTCCCAGGCAATGACACCACACTTGACCCAAAGAAGCCGGTGCGTGAAGAAAGAAAAATATTCGTTTATGTCCCGGCCTCTTATAAAGATGGCGATGAAGCACCTATCCTGGTGACACTTGATGGGCCCAGTAGATTAGACCTTGTCCGCAATGCGCTTGACAACCTAACGAATATTACAGATGCTAATCACAAAATACCCGCATTCATAGCGATTGCTGTTCAAAATGGAGGTGACGACAGCAAGGGCAGTGAACGCGGCCTGGAGTATGATACAATGTCAGACCGGTTTGCTCGATTCATCAATGATGAGGTACTCCCAGCAGTGCTTAACAATCCGGAAATCAAGGCTGCCTATCCAAATATTGCATTCACCGATGATCCCTGGGGAAAGGCAATTATGGGATGCAGTTCGGGTGGAGCAGCAGCGCTGACTGCGGGTTGGTTTCGTCCGGACCTGTTTCGCAGATTGATCACCTATTCCGGCACTTTCGTAGATCAACAGGATGATGATGCCGCCGAAGAAGCGGATTACCCTCTGGGGGCATGGGAATATCATTCCGGCATGAAACTCATCGAGAATAGTGATAAGAAACCTTTGCGAATATTTACCCATGTGTCCGAATACGACCTTAGATACGAAGACCCGGAAGAAACATACCACAACTGGGTGATGGCCAACGAGCGCACGGCAGCGGCACTAAATGCAAAAGGGTACGACTACCGCTACGTTTTCAGCAAAGAAACAAAGCATTGCGACCGAAAAGTCTTTGAACAAACATTGGCGAATACACTGGTATGGATGTGGAAGGGCTATGGAACTAGGTAGCTGATCTCCGGATCATTTCGTCCATCACGTTCTGGGTAATTTTCATAGCCCTGAGGTCGGGTGTCTGCCGGCAATCGTACCAGGTACTCCTTGCCCATCCAGGAGGGGAGTCAAAAGCATATACCCACCAGCATGTGGCCGTATTAAAAACAAAAGCATTTGTATTGGCGACATCATAGTAGGTTGACACAAATTCTCCATGTTCTCCACTCTTGATGTTTTCCCAGGTTGGCCATTTATAAAAGTTGGTAGGGCCAAAGGCCAGTTTTTTAATGTTGGGTATGTTTTCTGACAGGCCATTGTGACATTCCCAGCCAACTATACCTTCAATAGCATCTCCATTTTTCATGGCGGTATTTTCAAATATCCAGTGATGGGCATCCTGTACTTTCCAATTGCCTCCACCAATAATACCCTCATCATAACCGGACCCAATCAGGTCTTTATCATTGAGACGACCGTCACGCTTAAAAGACTGATTAGCCTCTCCATTGGTGCCGGCTAACAACTGAAATCTGCCAAAGACTGAATTTCCACAGAAAAAACCGATGCTTACACCTTTATCTCTTGCTTCTACTGTACTGTCATACATCCTGTCTGTCCAGTATTCATCATGGCCTACCGAAAGAAATCCTTTGGCTCTTGTTAGTGTCTCTGAACCGGCGTCATGTAACGTCATATTACTAATATAGGTGATGTCATAGCCCATTTTTTCAGCAGAAAACAAAAGGATACTGCCAGGCAAAAAACTCGCCGGCACCCATGGTCAATGGCAGGTCAACAAGCTGAGATAACTTACCTTGCGGTCGGAGAAAGCTCGAGACATTACGGGGTCCCCAGTAATTGTCAATTCCGGTATCGATGTTATTGTACAATGAATGATGTTCAGGCCATCGGTTGTAGGCGTGTGAATTGAAATCTGCCACCTGAAATACGAAGTCATGGGAGATATCATCAGTAACAACAAATGACATGTAATTGGCCCAACCATCCGATGTTTTCAATTTTGCAACATAAAAGCCGCTGACCCAATCATTCCCTATTTTCTGAATATGAGCCTTTTCCCAATTGCATTCGATATGGTACGTATCAGGGTCATGCTCCGGTGTTCCCATGTCTTTCCCATGAAAGGGCCCAATACTTTCAATTGACCTGCCCCCGTTTCCCTGATAATAGCCAATGCGGTAGATATCAATGGTATAAGTGGAAGCTATCCTGGAACTGACATAGAAGGAGATTTCACCTCCTTGTTCAACGTAGAGTTTATCACAATAACCTTCGATGGCACTTGACCGGATTGGGCCCATCCAAAGATTATCAACTGTAGGTTCATCAAAAAGAATTTCCTCCCTCTTAAGAATCCATGCTTTTGTGCCTGGTTTTTGATTCTCCAAAGTGATGGCATTACTTTTTGAATTAGTCGAATCAGAACATCCGTAGGTAAAAGGGAGCATCGAAATCGCTGCTGCACTTGCAGAATGTTTGAGCATGCTTCTTCGGCTATACCTCATTGGTTCATCTCTTTATATTGAACTTCTTAGCGCTCTAAATTAAGATGTTCCAATAGAATTGAGTCTTCGACTTAGCGGGAAATACTATAATTTTTTGATGCATCATCAAGGGCAAGCACCCAATCATGTCCGTAACCTTTGGTAGGAGGCACAAACTCCTGTTGTGCTTTTTTAGTGAATTTTTCAATTCCGGAAATTTCACCGGTGCGTGGATTGAGCCAGAAACCTTTCAATTCTTTACCTGAAATTTTTTGTGTATTGAGTTGAAAGGATTCTCCCTGGGCACTGTAAACAAACATATAGTCACTACCTCTTGTCGCTTGGATATGGTCATTGTTGCCTAAAACATTGGTAATTAAAAACTGGTCAGGCACCCTGTCTAAAAAAGGTCGGGATTCAATCAGCATCCGGAGATATTTCAATTGACCTGAACCTGGAAGATCAATGGCGACATACCATGGAAGGTGTGGTCCATTCACAGGCGTTCGATTGGGGGCATACATTTGCCAGATGTCATGACAGCCATAGGTATGGCCAAATGCCCCGGCAAAAACATCAAAATAGGCGAGTTTCCTCACATCATAGGCACTTGATGTGCCTAAATCTTTTGCGTTGAAACATACCGGATGGTCTTCGTACAGCGGTTCTCCATCAATGACTGGTTTGGTTGGGGATTTATTATAGGCAACCTGTATGCGATCCCAGACGTTGTTTTCCCGGCAGTGCCCGGTTTGGAACATATTAAAATCCAACCATTCATCGTGGTGGAACCACTTAGATGATCCACCATCTTCAAGGCCATTGGGTTGCGGATGAAAGGTCATCAGGGCTTTGTCATTTCCTCCAACACTCTCTGTAATGCCTCGGGCCATTGAGCGCCAGATTTCAACATCTTCATTGCCACGGGGGTTTCGGTCACCGCCAAGTATCCAGATAATGTTCTTCTTGTTCTTGTACCGGTTACCAATCCATTTTCCATAAGTAAAGGCATTGTCTTTGTTAAATATCTCAGGTCCCATACCCCAGCGGTTTTTGAAAACCTTATCACCCCATGTCGGGAGTAATCCTATGTGCAAGCCCAGTTGGTCAGCTTTATTTATAATGTAGTCAACGTGCTGAAAGTAGGCCTCCCTGGGCTTCGTAGGATCATCATCTTCAAGGGGAATTTCGCCGTAAAAATTGCCTTCATGCAAACCATCAAGTTCCGCCAGGGCAACGGCCTGTATAACTGTAAACCCCTTGTCAGATCGATTTTGCAGGTAGAGGTCCGCTTCTTCTCGACTTAACCGATGGAAAAGTTCCCATGCAGTATCTCCTAACCAGAAAAATGGTTTACCATCATTGGTTACTAAAAACCGCTGATTGTCACTCACCCTGAGTTGAGCCTGAGATTGTGCTGTGGCTATAACCAGAGTTATGATTAAATAGATCCGATATTTCATAGAGTTCAATTTATGGCCAACATAGCAGATTTTACCATGAAAATCAGGCATTTTTATGCCTAATCTCTTGAAAAACCACCAATTGAGTTGCAATAGATTGGGCTGAAACCATCCAGAATAACCCTTAGTTCATCACCTGGATTGCCAAAAACGATAAACCGTTTACGCTCCACCATGGTTCCAAACTGCTGATTGTACTTCTCAAGAAACACATTCAAGTGGGCTATGGCCGCATCCGAATTGGTATAGCGCTCATAGACAAAAACAGTTTTGTTGTCATCAAGGATAAAGCGCTCGTAAATCAAAGTGCCGGGTTCGGTTTTGGCCCATTCAGCCATTTCTTCATTGAGCTTTCTAAAATTCCCAAACTCACCGGGGTTTTATTGTTAGCTCCGTATGCCAGGATATTTCATCCATCTTGTAATTGGATAGTTAGAAGTTCAGCATTTCTTCTCTACTTACTAAACTCAATCTTATCAAGGTTTACCAGGTTCGATTGCTGTTCGCCGTTCTCAAAAACAAAATACAAATCACCAACGGTATCACTGCCTGCAATTGATAAGTCAAAAGTTTTCCATTCACCGGAGCGAAATTCACCTGCAGGTACCTCGACCTGACCGAGCACCTCACCATCTGGTGACCCTGCAACAGCTTTAATAATCCCTCCCCTGGCAGGTTGCACCCTAAGGGTCATCCTGGTAATTCCTTTAAGATCAATGTCATCGTAGCCTATATATGAACCATTGTTGATGTTACTGAGGTAAGCAAAATTTCCCCCATTGGGGCGTTGATGCTGAACATCTTTATAGAAATCATAACTTTCCGCTTCCAATGCCGGTGGTTTGATCATTACCATTTTTGATGCCTCAATGCGAGGTAACTTTCCATTGCCACTGTCTGTATAACGTACACCAAGTACGTATACTCCCTGATCATCTGCCGAATGCTGGTTAAGCAAAACATCTCCTTTCAATGGCAAACTGATGACATC
Source organism: Bacteroidota bacterium (assembly GCA_027592755.1). Lineage (GTDB taxonomy): Bacteria > Bacteroidota > Bacteroidia > Cytophagales > Cyclobacteriaceae > JAJCYL01. The sequence continues at coordinate 5,141 of JAQCLE010000122.1, forward strand.
GCCCTTTTTACCCAGCGATAAAATATAGTCTACCATTTCCATTGCATCATCAACACTAAGTTGCGGATGAGCTGCCATAATGTTTTCACCCCAGATACCACTTCCACCTTCAATGATCTTTTTGGCCAGCATTTCAACTGCGCCGGGACTGTCATTATATCGATTAGCTACCGATAAGTAGTCAGGACCTATTGATTTTTGGCTTACTGAGTGACATGAAAGACAGTCACTGTTTTCTATCAGGAACTGACCTTTGATATTGACATATGGGTCACTAAAAAATGCTTCACCCAACAGTGCAAGATCATATGTCTCATCCATGTAGGTGAAATTAACCTTCACCCGACTGGGTGCGATCTGAAAATCTGTACTCCCATCTTCTTTGTCGCTTACTGAAACTTTGTAATTGTAGGTTTCATTATCAAAATAGAAAGATTGGTTTCCGCTGAACTCCAGAGCAATCTCCGGAGGTTCATTGCCAGCCAATAGTGTCGTATAAGCAGAGGCTGATTCACCATTAGAATCAGTTACTCTTAGTGTCACTTCATGTTTTCCTTCCGAATTAAATGTGATCATAGCATCCTTTCCTTCATAGTTACTTCCGTCTGATGATGTCCATCGATAGGTCAACTCATCGCCCTTGTCATAGTCGAAAGACCCACCTGCTGAAAAGTTTACTGTCAATGGAACAGCCCCTCTTGTTTTATTCGCAGCAATTGATGGAACAGGTAAGCGATTACCTTCAGAGTATTCTATTTTGACCAACTTGGCATCGACATTATTGGCAAAATAATTCGACCCGTATTCAAGGATGTACATCGCTCCATACTGGTCAAATTCCATATCTATTGGCTTTACAAAGTCCTCATTGGGTAGAAAAGGTTCAATTTTCGTAAGGTTCCAGTCCTCGTCGAATGAGACCACTTTGATCCAGCTTCTGGCCCATTCATAGATGAACAATTTTCGTTCATAATATTCCGGAAAGGCTACTTTTGAAGGACGTGTTGGACTATAATACACCGGCCCTGACATGGCACTTCTTGATCCCCTTCCCAACATTGGCCATATTTCTGAATCGCCGTACTGGTACCAAATGAAAGATTGGCGTGCGGGAGGTAGCTCTTTTGCACCCGTATTATTAGGTGAGAGGTTGGTCGGCTTTTCGGGGTCTTTGGCAGAACCCGGTTCTTCCGTTTCAAAATTGATGACCGGAAAAGCAATGTTGTTAGCTTCAAAGTATGGCCAACCATAATTGCCTGCCGATCGAGCCTGATTCCATTCGTCATAGCTCTGGGGCCCTTTTTCATCATCCTTGCCAGAGTCAGGGCCTACCTCACCCCAATAGAGGAAGCCTGTTTTCATATCCACATGAAAGCGGAAGGGGCTTCTCACACCCATGGCGAAAATTTCGGGCCTTCCCTGCGAGCCATCTTTCGGAAACAGGTTCCCGTCGGGAATGGAATAAGTGCCATCAGGAAGAGGCTTGATCCTTATTATTTTTCCTCTCAGATCATTGGTGTTGCCCGATGATTTTTGAGCATCAAAAGGTGATCTGCCCGGGCGCTCATCCATGGGTGATTTACCCCAGGATTCTTTGGAGCTAGTATTGTCACCAGAACTTAGCCACAAATTGCCGTCAGGACCAAAAGAAACTGATCCGCCAGAATGGCAACATGTCTCGCGTTGTGTACCTACTTCGAGGATTAACTTTTCGGTATTGACATGAAGACTGTCTGAAATGAGCATCATTCTGGTTAACTCCTGACGGGGATGACCTCCATATGGCGAATAGTAGAAATAAACCCAGTGGTTGTCATTGTAATTCGGATCAAGTGCCAGGCCAAGCATGCCATCTTCATAATTCCCTTCAGTGCTTACATGAAACTTGTGAAGGATCTTCGTTTTTTTTATTTCGGGATCGTAAAGCTTGAAGTTCCCTTCCCGTTCGATAAATATAACCTTCCCATCTGGCAGGATGTCAAGTTCCATAGGCTCATTGATGTCGGCATCCAATACAATTCTAGTAAACCGGCTGTCGTCAGGTGCAGAAAGACTCCTAACATGTTCATTGATATCGTCATCGACCAAACTGCCCTTGATAATTTCTTCATCCAAATCGCTGGCATTCTTGAAAAAGGAAATCTTGCCGCCATCATAATCAGGCCCTTCATTTGCTTTGGCTTTAAACATCCATGGCCACTGGTATTGATTGACATCAACATCGGGGATTAATATTCCTCCACCCGATTGGGTATAGCGCTCAATATCAGATTGCCATTGGGGGCTGAGAATGTTGGGGTCAGCAAGTAAAGCCACCGAATTATTGATCCATAAATCATCACCAATTCGATCATTTTTGAGTGAAACTGTATCAACTGACAAACCCAAGCTGGTAGCATTATCTATTAATTCATCTAAATTATCCGCAAATGGACTGTCCTGTTCGTACACAATCAGCATCGAATTGTTTCGCGAATTTCCACAGGAGATACAAACTGTACAGATTATAACACAGGACATTAATTTCGATAATGCTCTGATCGATTGGGGAATATTCATATGCGACTGTTATTTAGAAAGCGGCAAAAATATGCAGTTCGTCCTCAAGTAATAATAAAAATATCCCAAAGGCGCATGGTGAATGTAAATAGTTCAATGTATTCATTGAATGAAAGATGACTGGCCAGTTTTAATTCGCCTACATAGCGGTATTAACTTTCCAAGCTTCTTTAACTACCTTTGCAGCCTCATTTTTTTCAAGGCATGGATAACATCCGGAATTTCTGCATTATTGCCCACATTGACCACGGGAAAAGCACCCTGGCAGATCGCTTGTTGGAGTCGACCGGAACTGTCAGTGGGAGAGATATGCAGGCCCAGTTACTTGACAATATGGACCTTGAGCGTGAGCGAGGGATTACCATTAAGAGCCACGCCATCCAAATGGATTATTCAAAAGATGGAAATCTATATATACTCAACCTGATTGACACCCCCGGTCACGTAGACTTCTCCTATGAAGTCTCACGATCGATAGCTGCCTGTGAAGGTGCCTTGCTTGTAGTAGATGCTTCTCAGGGGATAGAAGCTCAAACAATTTCTAACCTCTACCTTGCTATTGAGCATGATTTGGAAATCATACCCGTTCTTAACAAAATAGATTTGCCCGGAGCTATGGTGGAAGAGGTTTCCGATCAAATTATGGATCTCATTGGTTGCAAAAGAGAAGATATCCTATTGGCGAGCGCTAAAGAAGGAATTGGAATTACAGAAATTTTGGAGGCAATCGTAAATAAAGTGCCCGCACCTGGTGGCGACCCCAATGCGCCATTGCAGGCAATGATTTTTGATTCAATGTACAATCCATTTCGGGGTGTGGAGGTTATCCTTAGAGTTTTTAATGGCACCATGAATAAAGGCGATTTGGTGAAATTCTTTAACACTGGGAAAACTTATAATGTGGATGAGGTTGGGATTTTAAAACTCAATCATCAACCGGTGAAATCTATTGGCGCAGGAAATGTGGGCTACCTTGTTTCTGGTATCAAAGAGGCAAGGGAGGTCAAAGTTGGGGATACGATCACGCATGTTGATAATCCGACCAAACAAGCCATTAAAGGATTTGAAGACGTAAAGCCAATGGTTTTTGCAGGAATTTATCCGGTGGAAACTTCGGAATACGAGGAACTGAGATCATCATTGGAGAAACTCCAGTTGAATGATGCATCACTCGTCTGGGAACCTGAAACTTCGGCTGCATTAGGATTTGGATTCCGATGTGGTTTTTTGGGTATGCTCCATCTGGAAATTGTACAGGAGCGACTGGAACGGGAATTTGATATGACCGTGATCACGACTGTTCCGTCAGTGCAGTATCATGCCATCAAAACAGATAAGTCGATCATCAAAGTAAATGCTCCTTCGGAAATGCCTGAAGGAAACCTGATATCACACGTGGAAGAACCTTTCATAAAAGCCCAGATCATCACCAAATCTGATTTTATTGGTGTGGTAATCAAACTTTGTATGGATAAAAGAGGAACTATTGGTAACCAGGTTTATTTAACAGCTGATCGCGTGGAGTTGTCATTTGAAATGCCATTGGCAGAGATAGTATTTGATTTCTTCGACCGGTTAAAAACAATTTCCCGTGGATACGCATCACTTGATTATGAGCTCATTGGATTCAGGAAATCTGACGTGATAAAGCTTGATATCAAGCTTAATAATGACAAAGTTGATGCCCTGTCTGCAATTGTTCATCGTGCCAAAGCTTATGAATGGGGAAAAAGACTTTGTGTTAAATTAAGGGAACTTTTACCGCGGCAAATGTTCGAGATAGCTATTCAGGCTTCAATTGGATCAAAAGTGATAGCAAGAGAATCGGTGCGGGCCATGCGGAAAAATGTAATCGCCAAATGTTACGGTGGTGATATTACACGGAAGCGTAAACTGTTGGAAAAACAGAAAAAAGGTAAAAAAAGAATGCGACAAATCGGGAATGTTGAAATTCCTCAGGAAGCATTTATGGCAGTTTTAAAACTTGATTAGCTATGCCGACTATTTTAGACGGAAGAAAAATCGCCAATGACATCAAGAAAGAAGTTGCATTTAAAGTGACTTCATTGAAGGATGCTGGAAAGCGGGCTCCTCACCTGGCCATCATTATTTGTGGCGATGACAGTGCAAGCCACACCTATGTTGGGGGTAAAATCAATGCCTGTAAAACGGTTGGCTTCGATTATACGCTGATGCAGGTAGCGACTACCATTTCCGAGGAGAAATTGATCCAGCACATTGACAACCTCAATCAGGATCCGGATATTGATGGGTTTATTGTACAACTTCCGTTGCCTGACCATATCTCAGTTGAAAAAATTACTGGCCGCATACTTCCTGAAAAAGATGTGGATGGCTTCACAAATCAGAATTTTGGAAGCATTGTCACTCAAAACCCGTTGCTTTTACCAGCTACTCCGTTTGGCATCATGGAGTTGTTGAAAAGATATGAAATTGAAACAAAAGGGAAACATTGTGTGGTGGTTGGTGCAAGTCGCATAGCAGGAGCACCATTGAGTCTGATGATGATGCAACAGGGTTTGGCTACGGTAACGGTGTGTCACAAATACACTGAAAACCTAGAAGCTCATACTGTAAGCGCTGATATTCTTATTGTTGCTGTAGGTAAACCTGGACTCATCACTGCTGACATGGTTAAAGAGGGAGCCGTAGTCATAGATGTTGGCACTACCCGTGTGGACGATGCTTCGGCCAAATCCGGATTTAGATTAAAAGGTGATGTTGATTACGACAAGGTCGCTCCAAAGACATCTTTTATTACTCCGGTACCCGGTGGAGTAGGTCCGATGACGATCGCTTCTTTATTAATGAATACCCTGAGAGCCTATGAAATGCGAATCAGTTGAAATCCAACTAATTGCTAAAAATCCTGTAGAAATGTTGCCGGTGGTGGAAAGCTTCTATTCCATCCAGGGAGAGGGCTACCATCAGGGCAAAGCCGCATATTTTATCAGGCTCGCTGGCTGCGATGTTGGTTGTCACTGGTGTGATGTGAAGGAATCATGGGATGAATCGAGCCATCCAGTGCTATCAGTAAATCAGTTGATTGATGATTTTATCAACCATAATCCTCGTATCGTTATTGTAACTGGTGGTGAGCCCACACTGCATAATCTTACCTATCTATGCAACCGAATTCGCCAAAAAAGCATTGGATTACATCTGGAGACTTCAGGAACTAATACACTAACCGGCCAATGGGATTGGATATGTTTTTCTCCTAAAAAATTTAAGAAACCGTTGGGTGAATACTATATCAGGGCAGATGAGTTGAAGGTGATCGTTTACAATGAATCAGACCTGGAGTGGGCTGAATCTCACGCTGCAAGGGTGAATCCGGAATGCAAGCTCTATTTGCAGCCGGAGGGGTCAAGAGAGTCAAAAGTAAAATCGA
>JAQCLE010000123.1 GCA_027592755.1 Bacteroidota bacterium
CGCGCATCTCTTTCCACTGGGCAATCCATCCCGGTAATCTTCCAAGTGCAAACATTACGGTAAACATCGACGTTGGGATACCCAGGGCTCGATAAATGATGCCCGAATAGAAATCCACATTGGGATAAAGTTTTCTTTCGATGAAATATTCATCACTTAAGGCTGCTGATTCCAATCCTTTGGCAATTTCAAGAACAGGATCATCCACTCCAAGCTTGCTCAAAACATCATCAGCAGCTTTCTTGATAATTTTAGCTCTCGGGTCGAAATTTTTATATACCCGGTGGCCAAATCCCATCAAACGGAATGGATCATCTTTATCCTTCGCCTTATTCAAAAACTTGTTGGTATCACCCCCATCAGCTTTAATAGCTTCAAGCATTTCAATAACAGCTTGGTTTGCACCTCCATGTAGCGGGCCCCATAATGCATTGATTCCAGCGGAAACTGAAGAATAGAGGCTCGCCTGCGATGAGCCTACAATTCTCACTGTTGAAGTAGAGCAATTTTGCTCATGATCAGCATGGAGAATAAGAAGTTTGTCTAATGCTGCAGCTACGAGGGGATCAGGCTCATAATCCTCTGTTGGCATTGCAAACATCATCTTGAGGAAATTCGAACAATAATCCAGTTTATTATCTGGATAAACGGCTGGATGCCCTTTTGCATTCTTTTGCGCCCATGCCGCGAAGGTTGGCATTTTGGCTATTATACGGATGATGCTCATGTTCACGGCCTCCCATGACCGCCCCGGATCCAGTGACTCCGGATAAAAAGCTGTTAATGCCGTAACCAATGACGACAACACCCCCATCGGATGAGCTGCTGATGGAAAACCATTGAGGATCTTTTTAAAATCCTCGTGAACAAGGGTGTGCTGTGTGATTTGTGAAGTGAACTCCTTGTACTGTTCCGAAGTGGGAAGTTCTCCAAGAATTAAAAGATAAGCCACTTCGAGGAAAGTGGACTTCTCGGCGAGTTGCTCAATCGGATACCCACGGTATCGAAGTATACCTTTCTCCCCATCCAGAAAGGTGATGGCGCTTTTTGTTGCACCTGTATTTTTGTACCCCGGATCCAGAGTTATCAATCCAGATTCAGCCCTTAAATTTCCAATTTCAATGGACTTTTCATTTTCTGTTCCTTCGTATACAGGTAGGTCATAAACCTTACCTTCAAAATGTAGTTCAGCTTTGGACATTTTTTAAATTTTATTCTTTTTAACTGTTTTGTGAAAAAGTAACAAAAAGCTCACTAATATCTAAGTTAATTATTCCCAAGAATTAATGGTAGACCTTCTTTCCCACTTCCAATGATAACTACTTTTGCATTTGGTGACTGCGCCAATTCCGTTGTTGCCTCAATTCCACGCATTTTCAGAAGCTCATCTGTCAAGCTGGAATTAACGATTTTATTGGCAGCAGCCTCCCCTTCAGCCGCTATCCTTTTTCTCTCAGCTTCACTTGTTTCTTTGTCAAGTCGAAACTGGTAAGCCAGCGCCTCTTGTTCCTGCTGAAGTTTATCTTCTATTGCCAGTTTTATCTTGTCTGGAAGGTTGATTGATCTAATCAATAAGGCCTTCATTTCTATGTTATTATTTTCACTACTCAATACCAGTGCAGTTTCATTCTTGATAGCAGATTCAACTTCAGGACGTTTTGTGGAGTAGATCTCCTCGGCGGTGTACCTTCCCATGACCTGACGAACAGTAGATCTTACTTCAGGAACTACTAATCTTGATACATAGTCACGTCCAAAAGTCTCTTGAATCTCTCCTATTTTATGGTAAACCGGATGAAAACGAACAGAAACCTCAACTTGAATGGATAACCCACTTTTGTCAAGGACGTCCATTGTTTCCTCTGCTTGATTTTCAGTTACGTCATAAACAAAAATCTCGTTCCAGGGAGCCTTAACATGAAAGCCAGGTTGGATAATATTCTCTTTTTCTAGTCCACCGCTGAATTTTTTAAAAATTACGGCCCTTTCACCAGGTCGTATAGTATAAAATAAACTTGATGATAAATAGATAACAACTAATAGCGCACCTACGCCAAAAACAATAAAGGGAAGAAATTTACGATTGTCCATTTTTTAAAAATTGAGTGAAAAACAAAGTTATATCCCTTGGCACTGTAGGACAAGGAACCATTCATTAATATTATTTTGCCAAATCTTCGTAAACAAACCCAATGAAATCCGGAGATTTAATAAATCCCCCATTCATCCTCTGATCGTATCTGGAAATGATGCCCGAAGACTGGATTTCATCCAAATTTTTACCCGATTCCATTTCTGTCTTCACTCGATCCACGATATCAATCAGGATATTTCTAAATATGATCATATCCGATTTTTTGCATAGATCACCGTGTCCGGGAATTACGGTTGTATTCTCATCAATGAGATCGAGAACCTGCCCAATATGAGCAATCATTCCAATTACAGACCCACCGCCACCAATATCAATGTATGGATAACCATAGGTTACGAAAGTGTCCCCCATATGAATGATGTTTGATGTCTTAAAGTAAACGACAGCGTCACCATCGGTATGCGCTGATGGACCATGATGAATGTAAATCTCCTCATCATTGAAATAATAGGTCATGTCATCACTAAAGGTTATTACAGGCCATGCCACTTTGGGAGTGTCGCCACCACTTAATTTCGTTCTTACATTATCCTGAGCAATTATAATACTGCCATCAGCACCGAAGACTTCATTTCCGCCCATATGATCACCATGGTGATGGGTATTTACAACATAGTTCACCTCTTTGTCGCTTATTTCAGAAATCGCAGCCTTAATCTTTCCTGCAAGAGGTGCAAATTGATCATCAATAATCATAACCCCATCATCACCTACATTCACGCCAATATTCCCTCCCTGGCCCTGGAGCATATAGATGTTATCGGAAATTTTTATAGTCCTGATTTGAACCTTATCAAAATCCTGAGCAACAATTGGGAAGGTTAGCAGCAGCAAAAAAGCAATTAGATGGGTTTTCATAATGTTTGTTTTAAGTTGATTCGAAATTGAAAAACTAATTAAAACTCTCAAATAGCAATTTGATATCTGGGTCAAGGGTAACACCAATTACTTTACTATCTATCTCAAATTTATAGGTCTCTTTATTTTGCTTCACTATTACTTTTTTTATAACCTTCAGACCACTTTCAACTTCTAATTCTATCTCAAGCGGAAATTCAAACGCCTCAGTTGTTTGCTTCTGTTCGATGTTAATGACCAACATCGATTTCTTCTGAGCGGTAGAAATAGAAAGTATCGGGTGACCCGATTTATAAAACCATTGGTCGAAGAAACTTTCCAACGATATGCCGCTAACCCTCTCCATCACTTTCATAAAATCCTCAGTAAGTACATTTGAAAATTTGTACTCATCATAATACTGCCGGATACCGCTAAAAAAAGCATCGTCACCGATACTATCCCTTAGCATATGAAGTACCCAGGCAGCTTTCTCATATGTGTTTGGATTCAATATTTTCATATAGTCCACAACAGAAGTATCCACAATTGGGGCCAGTTTGATCTTCGAATATTTGATTAGCTTAACTCTATCTTCAATCATTTTCATTCGAAAAATATCCTCTCGCTCTGTGTGTTGTGCCCAAAGGTTTTCAAAGTAGGTTGCAAACCCCTCACTTAGCCATACATGGTGCCAATTGGCCTCGGTAACGGAATTACCAAACCACTGATGAGCTATTTCATGGGCAACGGTAAATTCCGACGCTTGGGTACCCGATATTATTTTTTCGTTGTAAAAAATAGTGTTGGCATTTTCTGCCCCACCAAATCTTGTCCTTGATTGAACATTGGCAAGTTTATCATAAGGATAGTCACCAATCTTCTCTATCAGATATTTAAGTATTGAAGGTGCTATGGAGAAGTCGTAAAATCCTTCAACTCTGTTTTCGGGATAAACCCAAGTGTACACCGGTATTCCTCCTACATTCTCGACCAGTTGCGTGGCAAAATTTGAAACGCCTATCGTAATTTCTTTTGTTGGCAGCTCAACACCATCGCTCCAATGGGTAAATTTCAAATCATCGCTCAAATCGGTTTCTTCGATTTGAATGCCGTTCGATATCACCTGGTAGTGATTTGGAGCAATTATCAAGAATTCAACGGTTGCTTTATCGGAAGGGTGATCAACCACCGGTAGCCAATTTTGGGCCCGGTCAGGGTAATTATCACCAAAAAAAGTCCTGTTCCCAAAAAGGTTTTTGGAAATAATCAAACCGTCGACAGGCACCCCGGAATAGATAATGCTTAATGTTGCTTCACTATTAATTTGAGAATTATCTGGTAGTTGAATTTTCAACTTGGCTCCAGTATGTTCAAATGGTGCCTTTTGACCATTAAAGAGCACCTGGCTGACGAGCATCCCTCCCATCTCAGTTTTAGAAACAAGGTCGAGAATCACCTGATCAATAGATTTCTTAAACCTTATTTTAACTTCAGCATTTCCTTTAATCTCGTTGGAAACATCACTTAGTTCCAATTGAAATTTGTAGTGCTGAACATCTATCTCGTCCCACCTTTTTTGATGTATCTGACCTGAACAAACAAAGCTAATAATTGAGAGGGTCAATAATAAAACTCTCATCATGAGTTACCTGGATTAATTAGTTCTGAGCGAGAATATAATTTTTGAATATACATAAAAAAAAAGCACCCTATTTATTCATAGAATGCCTTCCTACTGTATCTGAATTTCATTAACCGAGATTCTCCAGCACTTTCATCACTTCTCTTACGTGGCCTTCAGAAGTCTTCATCAACTTCATTTCGTCAGCGTTCAATTGAAGTTCGATTACCTTTTCTACTCCATTTTTACCAAGTATAACAGGTACTCCCAGGTAACAGTTATCAATCCCATACTCTCCTTCCAATTTGATACAAACCGGAAAGACCCTCTTCTGATCCCTCACAATAGCCTCTACCATCTGAGCTGCCGCCGCCCCAGGAGCATACCAGGCTGATGTGCCCATTAATTTAACCAATTCACCACCTCCAACTTTGGTTCTTTCCACGATCGCATTTAGTGCTTCAGCACCAATAAGTTCGGTAACCGGAATACCCGCTACGGTGGTATATCTAGGTAGGGGTACCATAGTATCGCCGTGACCGCCCATTAATACTGCCTGAATATCTTTTGGAGACACGTCCAAAGCTTCGGCTAAAAAAGCCCTGTATCTTGCTGTGTCGAGAATTCCAGCCATACCAATCACCTGATTTCTTGATTTTCCGGAAGAAAGATGTGCCTGGTACGTCATCACGTCTAATGGATTTGAAACAACGATGATAATGGCATCCGGAGAATGCTGAATTATGTTTTCAGTTACTGACTTAACTATTCCGGCATTGGTACCAATCAGGTCGTCCCGCGACATTCCAGGTTTCCTTGGCAACCCAGAAGTAATTACAACAACCTCGGAGCCGGCAGTTTTTGAATAATCTCCGGTCGTACCAATCGTCCTGGTGTCATATAAATTAATTGGTGCTTTTTGCCAAATGTCAAGGGCTTTGCCTTCGGCAATACCTTCTTTGATATCAATAACAACTACTTCATTAGCTATTTCTCTATAGGCCAAAACATCGGCACATGTAGCGCCAACATTCCCGGCCCCTACTACTGTTACTTTCATTTGTGTAATATTTTTCTGTTGAAAATCTATTTTATGCTAGGCAACAAATGTAGGAGATCAAAGGCAAGATGGAAAGTGAAATCAACTGTGTTCAACAAATCTCTTCTCTTTTTAAGGTGAAGAGCTTTACACTATCTATTTTTGCGCCTCATTTATTTAAAGAAGCCTTAATTTAATTTGATATGAAATCTCTTAGTTATTCATTTTTATTCGTTGTTCTTAGTTTTTTTAGTTGCGGAAGTCAGGGAACAGGTGAAAGTTCCGGTTCCAATGAAAAAACTAAGTCCGAAACACCAATCTCTGTTGTAAATCAGGATTTTATGGCCAACAAAGGCATTGGACCAGTTAAAAGTCTCACATTAGGAGCTTTGGATGAAGCGATTGCTGCCGAAGGAAAGACCCTTTTTGATGGCTATTGTGTTGCTTGTCACAATCCAACTGAAAAACTTATTGGACCTGCACCAAAGGGTATTCTCGAACGTCGTTCTCCAGAATGGATCATGAATATGATTCTGAATCCAATGGAAATGACCGAAAAAGATCCTGTTGCAAAAAAGCAACTTGAAGAAGCCAATGGTGTTCCAATGATTAGTATGGGACTAACTGAAGAACAGGCGAGAAAGATTCTTGAGTATTTCCGGACCTTATAAATAAAGGTTAATCTTTACTACCAATGTAATTGTACGGGGTTATGGCCTTCAATTCGGCCTTAACTTCGTCTTTTACATCAAGCTTATCCACAAATTCCTCAATTATTTCCTGGGTAATTTTCGAATTCTTTCTAGTCAACGCTTTTAGGGACTCATATGGATTAGGATAGCCCTCTCTTCTTAAAATGGTCTGAATACCTTCAGCGACAACGGCCCAATTTTCTTTTAAATCCTGCTCCAGTACTTCTTCATTCAATTCAAGCTTACCTAATCCTTTTTCTAAAGATTTTAGCGCCAGGAGACTATGAGCAATCGGTACTCCAATGTTCCTCAACACCGTTGAATCTGTCAAATCCCGTTGGAGGCGGGAAACTGGGAGCTTGGCTGACAGGTGTTCGAACAAAGCGTTGGCCACACCCAAATTTCCTTCGGCATTTTCAAAATCGATAGGATTTACCTTGTGTGGCATGGCCGATGATCCTACCTCATTTTGTTGGATCTTCTGTTTAAAATAGCCTATTGAGATGTAATGCCAAAAATCCCTGCAGAAATCAACCAAAATTGTGTTGATCCTCTTAATATTGTCAAACAGGGCCGCAAGATTATCATAGTGCTCAATTTGAGTGGTAGGGTGACTCCTTTTTAGCTCAAGCGACACTTCTAAAAAACGGTTGGCAAAACTAATCCAATCGATATCAGGAAACGCTGCATAGTGTGCGTTAAAATTGCCTGTTGCACCTCCAAATTTGGCGGAAAATGGAACAGTCTTAAGCAATTCGATTTGATTCTCAATCCGTGCTACAAAAACTTTGATTTCTTTACCAAGTGTTGTTGGACTGGCTGGCTGACCATGGGTTCTTGCCAGCATCGGTATTCCATGCCATTCCTTAGACAAGGACTTCAGTACACTAATAATCTTTCGCAATTGCGGATAAAATTGATGGTCCAGTGCCTCTTTTAACAACATTGGAATAGCAGTATTATTGATGTCCTGAGAAGTCAGCCCAAAATGGATGAATTCTTTGTATTCATCCATTCCCATCTCTTCAAATTTTCTCTTGAGAAAATACTCCACCGCTTTTACATCATGATTGGTATTTCTTTCGAACTCCTTAATCGCCAACGCATCACGTTCACCGAAATTGGTCAAAATGAATTTCAACGTTTGCAGCTTACTGTTATCAAAGCCGGCCAATTGTGGAAGCGGTAGCTTACACAACGCCGTGAAATATTCAATTTCAACCTGAAGCCTATACTTGATCAGACCATATTCAGAGAAAAATTCAGCCAGGCCGATAAGTGATTTTCTATATCTTCCATCAACAGGAGAAATGGCAGTTAATTCGTTGAGATTCATGTAGTTACTAAAATTAGGTTGCAAAAATAGCCATTAGCTAAAGCAAACGAAAATATCACTTGTGGAATTTGGATATTAGCACTACATAAGTTTTACCGGTTTGCAAGGCGAGTAACTAATACGTTGTTACCTTTGCAGCCATTTTAAGAAAGTAGCAAATGGCTTTTAGATTATTCAAAAAGAAAAAGAAAGATCAGTCAGAACACAAGACAGAAAAGCGCCTTCATCTGCGAATAAGCGACGTAATCCGGGAAACCGAAGATGCTGTCCGAATTGTATTCGATGAACCGGACGGCGGCTTGGAATATCAACCCGGACAATTCTTAACCTTGATCCTTAATATCAATGGTGAAAAAGTAAGAAGGGCTTACTCCTTGTGCACTTCACCCTATCTCAGTGAAAAACCAGCAGTTGCAGTAAAAAGGGTAGATAAAGGATTGGTTTCCAACTTTGTCAATGATACTTTGAAACTTGGTGATATAGTTGATGTCCTACCTCCTATGGGACATTTTACACCTGCAATTGATAAACATACCACGAGGAATCTCATCTTGATTGGTGGCGGAAGTGGTATAACACCTCTGATGGGGATTCTGAAAACTGTCCTTCATGAGGAAAGTTCATCATCTATTACCTTGATATATGCCAACAGGGACATTGATTCCATCATCTTTAGAGACCAGTTGGAACAATTGAAATCCTCCTACACCGATCGGTTCAATTATGTACAGAGTCTTGATAATCCTCCCGCTAACTGGGATCAAAATGCAGGTTTTCTTACGCTGGAAAAGATGAAAGAATTGATCACAACTTTGCCGGACTGGAATTCCGATACAACACTATACTACGTCTGTGGCCCGCAGGGATTAATGAACCTGGCATTTGAGGCTTTTGAAAGCCTCAAACTGGATCACCACCGAACTTTTAAAGAAAGCTTTTTAGCAATTGCACCTGCTATAAAAGATATTGTTGCTGATAATAAAGCCCACAGGGAAGGAATAAGCCATGTACAAATAAAATATGATGGTGAGGAGCATGAATTCGATGTGCCTTTTGGAAAAAGCATTTTGGAAACTGCATTGGCACAAAATATAGATCTCCCTTACTCTTGCCAGAGTGGGTTGTGCACGGCATGTATGGGAAAATGCCTTGAAGGAGAAGTTGATTTATCAGATGCTGAAGCACTATCAGAAGAGGAAAGAGCAGAGGGTTATGTCCTCACTTGCGTAGGTAAGCCACTTACTGATCGCATCGTCATAGAGATTTAACCCGAATTTGTTATGAATATTAGAACCCCTAAAAGAGCTAAAAGATCTTTTTTGCCTGAAGCATTTCGCATTGAAAAATGGGATGCCATCAAGCCTTATTTTGATGATTTACAAAACAGGGAGATAGGAAATGTTGTTGAGCTTAAAAGATGGTTTAAGGATAGAAGCGAATTAGAAGCTGTACTCTCCGAAGACATGGGCTGGCGGTACATCAAAATGACTTGCGACACAACAGATGAGCAGCTCAAAAAAGCTTTCAATTACTTTGTAGCGGAGATTGATCCCAAAATTGCACCTTACAATGATCAATTGAACAAGAAAGCACTGGCCTCACCCTTTCTTGATCAAATCACCGAGCCGGGATACGCCATTCTCATCAGGAATATGAAAATGGCTGTTGAGATTTTCAGGGAGGAAAACATTCCAATCAATGCGGAATTAAGTCAAAAAACACCCGAGTTTGGGGCAATTTCGGGCGCCCAATCAATTGAATGGGATGGGCAGGAACTTACCCTTCAACAAGCCGCTGTAAAACTTCAGGAAAACAATCGTGAGGTTAGGGAGAAAGTCTATCATCAAATCACGGCCAGAAGGCTTCAGGATAAGGAAAAATTGGATGATCTTTTTTCTGTTTTGATCCAATTGAGACATAAGATTGCCCGAAATGCTGATTTCGAAAATTACCGCGACTACATGTTTGCAGCCATGTCCAGGTTTGATTATACACCGGAAGATTGCTTTAATTTTCATGACGCCGTAGAAAAGAATGTGGTTCCTATATTGAATGAATTGGCATCGGAAAGAAAAAATAAGCTCGATTTTGAAGACTTAAGACCGTGGGACAAAGCGGTTGATGTTTCAGGCAAAACACCTCTCGAGCCCTTTAATTCATCGCGGGATTTGATTGACAAAACGATTGAATGCTTCAACCAACTTGATCCGTTTTTAGGTCAATGCCTGAGCATTATGGATCAAATGGGCCACCTTGACCTGGAATCACGGAAAGGAAAATCTCCCGGAGGATATAACTACCCACTCATGGAAATTGGAGTTCCTTTCATTTTCATGAATGCAACTTCAACGTTGCGGGATTTGGTGACAATAGTCCATGAAGGTGGTCATGCTGTACATTCATTTCTTACCCGAGACCTTGAATTGTCCGATTTCAAATCGACGCCCTCGGAAGTGGCGGAGCTGGCATCCATGTCAATGGAACTGATCTCGATGGATCATTGGGATCTGTTTTTTACCAATGCCGATGATTTGAAAAGGGCTAAAAAAGAACACCTGGAGCAAATCATGGAAACCCTCCCCTGGGTGGCCACCATCGACAAATTCCAGCATTGGATTTATGAGAATCCAAACCATTCGGTTGACGATCGTAAAGCAGCCTGGAACAGGATCTTCAATCAGTTCAGTGATTCCATTACCAATTGGAGAGGATTGGAACCAAATAGAGATTACCTATGGCAAAAGCAGTTGCACCTTTTTGAGGTTCCATTCTATTACATTGAATATGGCATGGCCCAATTGGGTGCCATAGCTGTTTGGAAAAACTTTAAAATAGACCCCCAAAAAGGACTGGATGGATATATGGCTGCTTTGAAATTGGGCAGCTTAAAAACCATCCCAGAGGTTTATGCCGCCGCCAATATCAAGTTCGATTTCAGCTCTGCTTACATCAAAGAATTGATGGACTTTGTGAAAGGTGAACTGAAGGAATTGGGATAATAGTCTTTTTTTCCTTTATCACTCTAATAAATTGTGACAGACTGACATTATAATGAAATTGGATAGCTAATTGATAGTCATTGCTCGGCTCTGAATTACAAAGACCAAAAACATGAAGTCCATCTTCTATCATTTAATAAGATTTGCTAAACGAAAAGTCTGGGCAATCCTGGTGGCTTATATGGTAGGCATACACAATTTCTATAAGGAAGAAGAAAAGACACCAGATGACATTGTTTTTACTATTGAGGATAACGAAGCGCAGGAAGACAGTGATCCGAAATTCTGAAAACCTTTGGCCTTCTTATTAATAGACAACATTCATTTAGATTTATTGAAGTAGGCACTTAATAAATACAGATCACTTTGTAAGGACATGGCTTGTGGTCAACCATTTT
>JAQCLE010000124.1 GCA_027592755.1 Bacteroidota bacterium
ACAGAATACCTCGGTATCTTCTTTTCAGGTGGACGCGCTCCAGAGTACATTCGTTATGACAAAGACCTGATTCGCATCACCAAGTATTTTTTCGCACAAAACAAGCCGATCGCCTCGGTTTGTCATGGTGTTGAAATTCCAGCCTACGCAGATTGTGTTCGTGGACGCCGAATAGCTACCGTGGGTAAGTGCCAGTTCGATCTTGAGGCTTGTGGTGGTATCTTTGTGGATGAAGGCTGTGTCATTGATGGTAATCTCGTTTCAGGAAGAACCTATCATGATCACGGTTTTTATATGGGAGCGTGGATCAAAATGTTGGAAGAAGCCGCCCGAAGCTAAACTTGAAGCAACAACCGCATGAAAAGACGAACCGCATTCAAGGCACTTGGAATGGCCACGCTGGCGCCGGGTTTATTTAGCAGCGCCCGCGCTCAGTCCAAACTGATGAAAGAACACATCGGAAAAGCACTCATCGTCGTCGGCGATGCCACGGAAACAGTCGACACGCTCTACCCTTATTACCGCTTGATTGAAGCAGGCATCCAACCGGTCGTTATAGCGCCAGAGAAACGGAGATACCAAATGGTTCTGCACGAAGTAAAACCAGGCTGGACCATTACTAAGGAATGGGAGGGTTACTCAATCGACGTGGACCTGCCATTTTCGGAAGTCGACGAAACAGAATACCTCGGTATCTTCTTTTCAGGTGGACGCGCTCCAGAGTACATTCGTTATGACAAAGACCTGGTACGAATCACCAAGTATTTTTTCGCACAAAACAAGCCGATCGCCTCGGTTTGTCATGGTGTAGAAATTCCGGCCTACGCAGATTGTGTTCGTGGACGCCGAATGGCTACGGTGGCCAAGTGCCAGTTCGATCTTGAGGTTTGCGGTGGTATCTTTGTGGATGAAGGCTGTGTCATTGATGGTAATCTCGTTTCAGGAAGAACCTACCATGACCACGGTTTTTATATGGGGCCCTGGATCAAAATGTTGGAAGAGGCCGCCCGAAGCTAAACTTGAAGCATCAACCACATGAAAAGACGAACCGCATTCAAGGCACTAGGATTGGCCACACTCGCGCCCGGTTTATTTAGCTGCGAACGGTCTAAGTTCAAACTACGCTACGTGCTCAACTCTGCTATGTTTGGCGAGATGTCATTGGGCGACATTCTCCCGGAAATAAAAAAAGTGGGAGCCGAATCAATCGACATATGGAGAAAGGTACACGGCAACCAACGCGAGCAGATCACCGAAATGAGTGATGAAGCTTGCAAAGCACTGCTTAAAAAACATGACGCGAAAATAAGCATGTCCACTTGTTATCCGCTCGGACCAACAGGACTGCAGGAGGAAATGGTCTGGCTACAACAGTATGGCGGAAAAATCATTGTAGCAGGTTCAGGTAAGTATCCTGACTCCGAACCATCCGGAGCGGCAGCCAGGGAACAGGTCAAAAAGATGCTTGAGGTCTTAAAACCCCACGTAGCCAAAGCTGAAGAAACCGGCATCACCATTGCCCTTGAAAACCACGTCGGGCAATGTCTTCATCATCCGGATTCACTTCGCTACTTTGTTGAGTTTAACAAGAGCTCCAACCTTGGAATCGCTTTCGCTCCGCACCATTTACACGAATGGGAGTCAGACATACCGCAACTGATTCGCAACCTGGGAGACGCCAACATTCCCTTCATGTATTTTCAGGAGCACTCCGCCGGAATTTTTGAGAAGAAACCGAAGGAAATAGAAATGCAACAACTGCCAGGTTTCGGCGGCGGACTGGACTACAGACTGATCGTTTCAGCTTTGAGAGATATTAAATATACCGGTCTGGTAGAAATCTTCATGCATCCCGTTCCTCGCGGAGTTCCTATTTTACCGACCATTCCGGAAATAACCGCGGCAATTAACAAATCTCGGGACTACGTAGAGGAATGCCTCGCCGAAACGGCATGAAACTTTTTATTACTTGAACCAATCCATGACTTCTACTTAATACTACTCTAATAACTTATCGCAGGTACCATCTTAGGAAAGTGTGTATAATCTTATTGTTCCAAATGAAATACCCAAATAGATTAGTTATCATTATAATTATGAATTGGCTCAAAAAACAATTCTCATTTTATTAAAATCATACTATTTTGCTTTTTGATATAACCTTATTCTTATATTCTTTAGGGGTCATTTCTGTAGTTCTTCTAAAATGTTTATTAAAATTTGACAGGTTATTAAATCCACATTCAAAAGCAACTTGTGAGATACTGAGCATATCTTCAACTAATAGTTTTTTAGCGTATCCAACTCTAATTTCATTCAGATATTGAACAAAAGTTTTATAAGTACATCGTTTGAAGTATCGACAAAAAGAAGCTGGAGTCATGTGGATAGTGTTCGCTATATCTTCCAAAGAAATGTTGTTTTTGAAGTTTTTGATCACGTATTCATTGACCAAATTGATTTTTTCAAATTCTCGGTTAAATGATGAGCTGGCATATCCTTCACTACAGAGTAATTCATAATCCCGGCATTTAACAAGCTCATTAAGTAGGTTAAAGAAAATTACTAGTCGATTGAAATTTCTTTTTTCCATCAGCTTGTAAATTAAATACCGTACTTTGTTAATTGTGTTGATGTCCTTGATTTTTATACCAAATTTGGCCCTTTCAAAAAGCAAATTGAGCTCTTCGGATTCAGCCAAAGCATAAAATGGAGATCCCAAAAAATCTCTATTGAAATGTATGGCCAGGCTACTGGAAATTTTGTCTGTTTCTGTATCGGTTATCAGATCACTTCGCCACTCATGGGGAAGATTAGGACCCAAGAAAATTAGATCCATATCGTTATATTGTTCAATATGATCACCAACAAACCGCGTACCTCTTCCTTTTTCTATTAAAGTGATTTCATATTCAGATTGATAGTGCCAAGAATTGTGATGATACGGATCGGCATTTTTCCAAACTTTAAATGAGCCTTCAGTTGGCGTTACATGCTTTAATAATATGGGTTGCATGAATATTATTTATAGAAACTACAAAATAAGGACTTTTTGGTTAAAATAGCATTGATAATAGATAATAATTCGAAGGTTTAAGTGACTACTATTCCATTAATTGCCTTCTGAATTAAAATAATTCATATGGACTGGTCGAAATATTGAATAAGATGAATTAGGAAGGACATACTGTTTAATTTGGAGGATAACCATTGATGGAGAAAACGGAGATAAGCCACAGTTTAATTAAATGGAGAGTAATTTTCACCTATTTGAATGGTATTAATCGAAGGAGAAATTTTATTTAGATTATGCCAATGATTTTCCAATCTGTTGTAAACAATCTAATGTAACATAGGGTACTGAAGGACTATGACTATACCATGAGTAATAACAAGGAAATCGCAATTGTTACCCCGGCGGAATTTGGTAAAGGGATTCACATTTTTAATGCCTTTGACCATCAGGAATTTATCCCTTCTGTAGACGAAGAGAAATCACTAAGAAGCTAATGAGTTTATTACCGTTTCATGCTTAATGAATATATCTCAGGCTAGTCCTGGCAAGTTGGTAAAGAATAATTGACAGTGAAATATCAAATGTAATATGATGAGAACCTCACTTAAGGAGAAACTGAAAAACAGGGAGTTGTCCATAGGGTCATGGATACAGATTGGTCATCCCGCTGTTGCGGAAATAATGGCCAGTCAGGGATTTGATTGGTTATGTGTTGATTTGGAACATGGACATATTGACTTAGAATCGCTAACTAATATATTAAGGACATTGGAAGCATACGATATTACTTCGCTGGTACGTGTGCCTAAAAATGATGAAGTTTGGATCAGACGATCACTTGATGCCGGAGCAGATGGATTGATTATTCCAATGATAAACTCTGAAGAAGATGCGCAAAACGCAGTAAATTTTTCGAAATATCCACCCGAAGGATTAAGGGGATTTGGCTATTGTCGCGCCAATGGATATGGGGAAAAGTTTAATTCATATGTTGAAAGGATAAATGATGAGGTTGTGATTGTAGCTCAAATAGAACATTTCAGTGCAATAGCAAATCTTAATTCAATCCTAAATGTTGAAGGAATTGATGCTGTTTTTATCGGGCCACTCGATCTGAGCGGTTCCTATGGACATACGGGTAATTTAGACAGCCCAGAAATGAAAAAGGCATTAGAGCACTACCTTTCACTTTGCGAAAAGATGAGAATTCCAGCAGGTCTGCATATCGTGAATCCGGATAATTCCTCATTATCAAATGCTATAAAGTCAGGATACACTTTCATAGCCCTTGGGTTGGATGTTTACTTTTTAAAGGACGGTGCTCAAAATTCTCTGGATAAAATATTAATGTTTAAAGAGACAATAGAATCTTAAAAACAGCGACATATTGATATACAGTTCCAATCAAAGGAATTGAATCGAAGGGGTGGATAGGTTTGTCTGAATGCTGAGAAACAATAAATCCGTATAATCCGGAAGAAGACCTGACTTACATGCCCCGGGTTGTGGGTCTGGAACTATTAAAACGGCATGATGTTAAACTTGGATGTATCACCCAATACAAATTGGGACCGTTTAAATTGAAGGAAGAGCTGAGGATGGGAGCTAGACTTGGGTGTGAGACAATGGTGACGGAAGGTAATGGTCCAAAGGGATTGCAAGGAGAGGAATTAAAATTTAGTCAAAGGCTTTGTAGAAGAGATGAGACCCCAATTGGAAGTTGCAGAGGAGACAGGAATTAAAATTGCCATAGAAAACCATGGTAACAATCTAATGGAATCACCCGATGCTTTAAAATGGTTATTCGAATTTAGAACCTCCGAAAACTTAGGTATTGCCCAAGCTCCATACCCCTTACCTCAGGATGCGGAGATGTTGAGTGACTTGATCCGGTCATTGGGTAGTGGAATTTTTATGTTTTATGCTTGGGCAGCATGGGCATGGTTGTATGGAGAAGTTACCCAAGGAGGAGGAGCTATTACAACTTCCAGGTAGGGTGACCTTAATTTCAAACCTTTGGTGAATGCATTGAAAGATATCAATTATCAGGGTTGGACAGGAATATTTATTCATCCGGTAGCTGGGGTATTCCTATCATGTAGGCAGCATCAGAGGTGACACAAAAGATAAATGAATCAAGAAAATATCTATCCCAATTTTAATGGTGCATTAAATAAATATCTATGATGGAAAGAAGACAAGTCCTTAAAGAGTTAGCAATATTAACAGGTGGCATATTTTTGGTTCCTTCGTGTGATTTTTCCAAGGAGGATATCCTAAAAGCCTATAAAAATCTTAAAATCACAGAAAGTGATAAGCAACTTTTAGACAAAATATGTGGAGTGATTATTCCATCAGGAAGTGTTGTGAAGGGTGCAGATGATTTAGCGGTGGTTGACTTTGTGCTAGTTATGACTAACGACTGCTATGAAGAAAAAACTCAGCACACTTTTCTACACGGCTTGAGGAGTATAGAGGCTATTTCAAAAGAGCTTACAGGGAAGAAGCTTTCAAATCAAAGTCAGGATGAGTCTGTAGACTTTATTCAGTCAGTAATTGGAGGGAAGGTAAAAGGGGCTGATGAGCAAGGGATGAGAGATCTAACCTATTTTTTGAACACGACCAAAGTATTAACGATCGAAGGCTTTATGACATCAGAATATGTTATGACGGAGATCATGCCCTATGAGTTAGTTCCAGGCTCATTTAAAGGAAAAGTTAAGATTCAGGAAGGAGAAAAAGTAAATATATATGGTTAATATTATCAGTAAAGCAGACCGGACTTATGATGCAATTGTAATTGGCTCAGGAATGAGTGGTGGTTGGTCAGCGAAAGAGTTGACAGAGAAAGGATTAAAGACCTTGTTGTTGGAGCGGGGTAGAGAAGTCGTACATATCAAGGACTATCCCACCAGCAATATGTACCCATTTGAGTTTGAACACCGAGGGAAACTTCCATTAGAAATCATCAAGGAGAACCCAATTGTAAGTAAGAACAGTAATTTTAATGAGTACAAGCAACACCTTTTTGTGAAGGACAAGGAACACCCTTATATTCAGAGTGAGCCATTCGGATGGATACGTGGCTACCAGACAGGAGGAAGGTCTTTGATGTGGGGTAGAATGGTGCAGCGTTGGAGTGACTATGATTTTGATGGTCCTGCCAGGGATGGGTTTGCAGTGGACTGGCCGATAAGGTATAAAGATCTGGCACCCTGGTACAGTCATGTGGAGAAGTTCATTGGGGTTTCAGGGAACAGAGATGGGTTAAAAGAATTACCTGATGGTGAGTTTTTGCCACCGATGGAGATGACTGCAGCAGAGGAATATTTTAAAGCATCTGTAGCGAAAAGCTATAATGATAGGCATGTAATTATGGGTAGATGTGCCCATATAACAGGCAATTTTGATTTCTATGCCAAGCAAGGCAGAGGACGGTGCCAGTACAGGGACTTGTGCAGGAGAGGTTGCCCATTTGGAGGATATTTCAGCAGTAATTCTTCAACGATACCCTGGGCGATGAATACAGGTAACCTGACGATCAGGCATCATTCAGTGGTGGATTCGATCCTTTATGATGAAGAGAAAGGAAAAGCAAGTGGGGTGAAAGTGATTGATTCCCAGACTATGGAGGAAGTGGAATATTATGCAAAGATCATCTTTGTGAATGCAGGATCAATCAATACGAATTTGATATTGTTGAATTCTAAGTCGAGCCGATTTCCGAATGGCTTTGGGAATGACAATGAATTGATGGGAAGATACATAGCCTTTCATAATTATCGGGCAGAAATCTCAGCACAATATGATGGGTTGAAGGAGTATAGAACAGAAGGACGGCGACCATCAAATGGTTATATACCTCGGTTCAGAAATGTGAAGAAACAAGAGACAGATTTTTTGAGGGGATATGCTTCGACGTTTAGGGGATCGAGGGAAATTAGTTCCGATAAAAGTGGAGTTGGAGAGGAATTAAAAGAGAGTCTATTAAATCCTGAATACGGATCATGGCGAGTAGGTTCAGGAATGATGGGAGAGACGATTCCAAAACATGAAAGCCGTGTGATATTAGATAAGACGAAGAAGGATCAGTGGGGGATTCCATTATTGGATATTTTGGTACAGTATGATGACAATGATGAGAAGATGATCCAGGATTTTCATGAGCAGTTCACAGAGATGTATGAGAAGGCAGGATTCACTAATATCAAAACAAGGGATAACCATCTGGCTCCAGGCTTCGATATCCATGAGATGGGAGGAGTACGTATGGGAAGGGATCCGAAAACTTCCTTACTCAATGGGAACAATCAGTTGCATGCGTGCAAGAATGTATTTGTCACAGACGGAGCCTGTATGACATCGACCAGTACACAGAATCCCTCACTTACTTATATGGCGATCACTGCTAGGGCAGCCAATATTGCAGTGGAAGAACTAAATAAAAGGAAAGTTTAATCATTTAAATGTCTCCAATTAATGAATAACCAAGACCAGATATATAATGCGATAGTAATAGGATCAGGGATGAGTGGAGGCTGGGCAGCGAAGGTGTTGACCGAGAAAGGACTAAAGACATTAGTACTGGAACGTGGTAGGGAAGTACAACATATCACAGATTATCCTACCACTAATATGAATTCCTATGAGTTTGAGCACAAGGGAGAGCTTCCATTAGAATCATCAAAGAAAATTCCATTTTAAGTCAGTGTTATGCTTTTGATGAGGAGAATGAATTTTTTTTGTCAAAGACAAGGAACACCTTATATCCAGAGCAAAT
Source organism: Bacteroidota bacterium (assembly GCA_027592755.1). Lineage (GTDB taxonomy): Bacteria > Bacteroidota > Bacteroidia > Cytophagales > Cyclobacteriaceae > JAJCYL01. Next base: position 7,797 of record JAQCLE010000124.1, read on the forward strand.
CATTTGGATGGATACGAGGCTATCAAACAGGAGGGAGGTCACTGATATGGGTCAGAATAGTATTGCGTTGGAGCTATTATGATTTTGAAGGCTCAGCCAGGATGGATTTGCAGTAGACTGGCCAATAAGATCAATAGAAAAATATGGTAAAATTTTTCAAAACAAATAAGGGAAATGCCGCCTTAAAAAACATTTTAACTAGATATTTAATTTAAAATATGTGATGAAAATAAAACAGTGGAATACTGATATTGAGTTGTTTGATTTTATCAGAAAGGAGTTATATACCGCCGTGGTAGGTGATATTATGGATAAAATGGGACTTATAAACCAATTTCTTCCTCCTCAAATAAGACCTCTAAAAGAAGAAATGTTTATTGCAGGACGTGCAATGCCAGTACTTGAAGCTGATTGTTTTGAGGAATTGAGTATTGGGTCAAAAAATCCTTTGATGAGCAAACCTTTTGGGTTGATGCTCGAAGCCCTGGATGATATCAAACCCGGCGAAGTATATATCTGTTCAGGCTCATCCCCTTCATACGCATTAATTGGCGAGTTGATGATGACAAGGGTTAAGATGTGTGGAGGTGTTGGTGCCGTTGTAAATGGGTATTCACGCGACACCAAAGGAATTTTCGATGTAGATATACCTGTCTTTTCATATGGACCCTATGCCCAGGATCAAGCTCCCCGAGGAAAAGTAATTGATTTCAGAGTGCCTATTGAAATGAACGGAGTTCGAATTAATCCAGGCGATATAATTATCGGAGATATCGATGGCGTATGTGTTGTTCCTCAGATGCATGAGGAGGAAGTTTTTACAAGAGCCCTCGAAAAAGCGAGGGGTGAAAGAACGGTACTTAAGGCAATTCAGGATGGAATGAGTGCCGTCGAAGCCTGGAATAAATACGGAATCATGTAGTAATCAGGCAGATAATAACCTTAAATAGTCACAAAGAATGATAATTACAGACGTCAAAGTATGGTTGGTTGAGGGAATAAAATACAACTGGACCATGTTGAAGGTATATACGGATGAGGGTCATACCGGCGTAGGAGAAGCAACCAACTGGCCGGGAAGCCAGATTGTAGAGGCGGCAGCGATTGAAGCAGGCCAACGCATTATCGGACTTGATCCGATGCGAACTGATTTTATTTGGACGAAGCTATACCGTGATTTGAATTGGGTAGGCCCTTTTGGTGCAAGTATGTGCGCCATCTCCGGAATTGATATGGCTTTACTCGATTTGAAAGCCAAAGTGCTTGGAGTTCCTATGTATGAATTGCTGGGTGGTGCTTTTAGAACTAAAATCAGATTGTATGCCAACTATTGGTTTATTGGTGGAGAACATAATGCACGCGATTATGCAGAGCAAGCTGCCAAAGTAATGATCGCCGGCTTTAAAGGCGTAAAATTCGATCCGTTTGCTCACGTTAACTACCTGTATGGAGAGGACCTGAATACTGATTTAGGACTAACTATGGAGCAGCAAAACCGTGCATTCAAAGTGAGCAAGGCAGTCAGAGACGCAATTGGCCCTGAAGCTGATTTGATGATCGAAACTCATGCCATGCTTAATTTCAAGACAGCCGTTACTATGGCCGAAAGGTTATCAGAACTCGATATCACCTGGTATGAAGAACCTGCGGGACCTGAGAGTGCGACAACATTGCGTACAATGCGTGAGCGGATTTCGCCTAAGGTATCTATTTGCGTAGGCGAACGTCATTATACCCGATATGGCATCAGAGATTTGCTTGAAAAACAGGTAGTGGATGTAATGATGCCAGATATTACACGATGTGGTGGCCCTTCGGAAATGAAGAGAATGGCTACAATGGCAGAGGCCTATAATGTTCTTCTTGCTCCCCACAATCCTAACGGACCGTTGTCGACTATAGCCAGTGCTCATGTTTGTGCTTCTATACCTAACTTTTTCCGACAGGAATTTATGTTTAACGATGTTCCATGGCGAGATACTGTAATTGATAATCCAATTAGCGAAATGATAGTCGATGGTCATCTGGTGCTTTCCGACAGGCCTGGACTTGGAGTGGATTTGGTTGAGGCAGAAATGCAGAAACACCCTGGAATCAGAATAGCAAAAGCAGGATTTTATATTTAGCATTGAACAATAGTAGGTTAGAGCAAAAAGAAATTAAATGCTCCAGCTATTATGTGATTATTTAGTGAAACAAGATTAAAGCAAAATGGAAAAAAAACGATATAAAACAGTTGTGACATGCAATATTCCATTGGAATGGACAGGTGAACTCTCTAAAATATCTGATATATTAATTTGGCCTGAAGACAAAGAATTTTTGATGTCACGCGAATATCTAATTAGTATTCTGCCGGATGTAGATGCCATTGTGAATACCGCAGATGTAAAAGCTGACGCTCAACTTTTACATCATGCTACAAAACTTAAAGTAATTGTCAACGCTTCTATTGGCTACGACAATTTAAACCTTGAGGAGATTACGAAAAGAGGAATTTGGGCATGCAATTCACCCGGCTTTTTTCATTACCCCGTTGCTGAATACATTATGGCCGGAATGTTAATTATTTCAAGACGATTTGGAGAAGCCGACCGATTTGTTAGAGCCGGAAAGTGGAACTCGTTCGAACCTGGCAAATGGGATGGTAGAAGTTTGCGAGAAATGTCATTAGGTATCGTAGGATTAGGCGCAATTGGTATCGATTTAATGAAACTGGCAAAAGGTTTTGGAATGGATGTCAAATATTTTGATATAATTAATCAAACCATACCAGGTTTTACCCAACTTGATGAGCTTTTGGGAAGTTGTGATTTTGTTTCGATAAACGTACCACTAACTCCTTCAACCAAAAATATGGTAAATCAGCAGTTTATTGATAAACTGAAAGAAGATGCGGTGTTGATTAACACATCGAGAGGTACAATTGTAGATCAGGAAGTAATGATTAAAGCGCTGCAATCAGGTCGGTTAAAAGGAGCAATTCTTGATGTTTTTGCAAATGAACCGGATGTTCCTGAAGAGCTTAAAAAACTGGAAAACGTATTCTTAACGCCGCACATTGCAGGGGGTACAAAGTCAGCAAGACAAAAATGTATGGAATCTGCACTAATGAATGTTTATAATATCTTATCGGGCGAAGTACCTCTAAATCCATTGAATAAAATCCAATAAAGAATAAATGAATTCCAATGAAGA
>JAQCLE010000125.1 GCA_027592755.1 Bacteroidota bacterium
AAGATAACTAAAATACCGTTATGTATTATAATAATACCCATTAAAACTCAGCAACACTGCAACGGTCTCGGTTTCTTAATTCCTTTTAAAAATTCCCCGGCCATGCATTCAGATATGCTTTCGGGTGCTTGAAAGCTAAGATCATACTTCAAATTTGCATCATAGTCTAAAATACACCTGGCTCACACTTTTGAGGAACTGGAAACAAAATATGAAAAGCAGTTTTCAACCCATGGTTTAGGGTTGGCCGAAGGCATCAAGTTGTCCCTACTTTTTAATATACAACCGGCTTCCCTCCTTTTCATTGGAGTTGAAGGGACTCAATGGGTATTGGGTAAGCCATTATCTGAAAAAGTGAGTTCGGCTATACCAACTGTTAAAAGAATAGTTTTGGACCACTTAAAAACATGGACTGCGCTTAGTTGATGATAATTTGATTTGGTTTCTATGACTTTAGTTAACCAGAAAAATGATCTTATATTGGGCATCCAACCTGGCAATTTAGGTTATGGCCAAGGGTTCACCCCTGATGTATTGAGCGCTGCAAATCATATCATCGAATTGATAAATTCGAATTGATAAATAACACCCCCGATGTTAGATTAACCCGACTTTTTTGATATTATTCACCCCATTTCCCTCAATTTGTTGGTTTCTTATCTTGATTTTAGGGGCAGAAGTCTTTTGACGGCACCAAATCATTGTATAATTCCATTATTTAAAGCTTATTTGTATAACATCAATAAGTTTTAATTAGATTTTTTGATGAAAGAAGGGTGTACTTTTAATTTTTGAAAAACATAATTTATGGTATTTTTACCTTAACCAACATAGTAAACATGAAACTCACAGGCTCGATTTTTTTACTTATACTTTTTCTTGCCAATACCCATCTCATGTCACAAGAATTGGGTTCATTAATTGACACAAGAGATAATAAGGAATATGTGACTGTTGATCTTTTAATTAAGATGGAAGCTGGCATTACAAAAAAGAGAACATGGCTTGGTGAAAATCTCGCTTATGCCTCTCCAAACGCAAGTTGCTACAAAGATGAGCCAGCATTCTGTGAAGCTTTTGGCAGGTTATACCCATGGGAAGATGCAGTTACCGTTTGCCCTGAAGGCTGGCATTTACCTTCCGAGAAAGAATGGACCGAAGTCATCGATTCATTCGGTGGTCGTAATTCATCAGGTTCAGCACTCAGGTCAGGGGGGAAAGTAATTTAAACTTGACCATGGGTGGATTTGGAAACGGCATAATATATACAGGTGTGGGTAAAACAGGAAGCTACTGGGACGCTGGTGGAGCAGATAATTCCGGTGGTGGTAACGTTATACCGAAAACAGCGGGATTAATATCAATTGATTCGAATAATGATGATATGTTCCATGTACAGATAGGAAAAGAACATCTCTTATCTGTGAGATGCATGAAGAATTACTAATTAAGATCAAACATTTCACCTGCAGATGCCGTCTCAAACTATATTGAGGTGGCATTTGTTTTTTAGAGTGAGAGTTGAATCCCAGGCATGCATTAGCCCTGACGGGAAAAAGAAATGGTTAACAATCAACTGATTTCGCCCCAGTTAATCTCCTCCGTCTGACTACTTATTAACCACTTAATTGTTCTGTGTTCTTCTTTCAATAATTGAGGATCACCTTCCAGCAAATCGATGGCACTTGATCTCGCAGCTTGAAGTATTTTACCATCCCGTGCCAGGTCAGCGATTTGTAAATCCAACACACCACTTTGTTGTGTGCCAGCCAAATCTCCCGGACCTCTTAATTGTAAATCAACATCCGCTATTTCAAATCCATCCGTAGTTTTTACCATCGTTTCAATTCTAATCCTTGCCTCTTTGCTTAGCTTATAATCTGTCATTAGGATGCAATAACTTTGATCAGATCCTCTTCCTACCCTACCTCTTAATTGATGCAACTGAGCAAGCCCAAAACGTTCTGAATTCTCGATCACCATGACTGATGCATTTGGAATGTCAACACCCACCTCAATGACCGTTGTTGCCACCATTATTTTAGTTTCCCCCTTTTTAAAACGCTGAACTTCAAAGTCCTTGTCTTCAGATTTCATTCGGCCATGAACAATGCTGATGGCCAAATCAGGAAAAGCCCTCGACACACTTTCATAACCATCCATCAGATCTTTATAGTCGCTCTTCTCTGATTCTTCAATTAAAGGATAAACAATATATACCTGACCTCCTTTTCTGATTTCATCCCGGATGAACCCGAAAACCTTCAGTCTGGCGGAATCATAGTAATGACTTGTTTTAATTGGTTTTCGACCCGCTGGCATTTCATCAAGCAATGAAATATCAAGGTCGCCATACAAAGTCATTGCAAGCGTTCTTGGAATTGGTGTAGCTGTCATCACCAATACATGGGGGAAATAATTCTCAGTTTTTTGCCATAATCTGGCTCTCTGTGCTACGCCAAACCGATGTTGTTCATCAATTACTGCTAATCCCAATTGCTTAAATTGGACTGGATCTTCTAAGAGGGCATGTGTTCCCACAATGATATCAACATCACCATCGCGAAGCATACTCAGGATAATTTTTCTCTCACTTTTCTTTGTGGAACCCGTGAGCCTTGCCATTCTTAAACCAAGCTTTTTACAGAAATCCCCCAACCCATTAAAATGCTGCTCAGCCAATATTTCTGTTGGTGCCATTAATGCAGTCTGAGCACCCCCACTTATTGCAATAAGCATGCAAACGAAAGCAACTACAGTTTTGCCACTACCAACATCACCCTGCAATAACCTGTTCATTTGACTTCCTGATCTTAAATCAGAATAGACCTCCTTAATTACTCTTTTTTGAGCCACAGTCAATTCAAAGGTCAATAGATTATTATAAAATTCAGTGACAAGCGAACTGTCATTGAGAATTAAACCCTTGTTTTTGTCGTACCTGATATTTTTTTGAAAGAGTAACTTGAGTTGAATTAAAAAAAGTTCTTCATACTTCAGGCGATTGGTAGCCTTTCGCAAATGGTCATGGCTCCTGGGAAAGTGGATATAGATTAAGGCCTCCTTTCGAGAAATTAGTTTGTGGATTTGAATTACGGCCCCAGGCAAAGTCTCGTAGAGGTGATCGAGCGCCTGGACAAGCAGTTCTTTTTGAAGTTTCGATATCGCTTTGCTATCTAAAAATTTAGCCTTCAGTTTTTCTGTGGTATGATAAACCGGCTGGATATAACCACCTTGAGAATTTCTGTCCGAGACAGGATCAATTTCCGGATGCGCTATGTTAATAGTTCTGCCGAAAAGGGTTGGTTTCCCATAAACAATATAGGGAATTCCGGCTTTTAATTTATTCAAAATCCAGGTTGCCCCTGTGAACCAGACCAATTCAACCTGACCGGTCTCATCGATGAAATTCGCTACCAGCCGTACTTTTCTTCCATGACCAATTTGTTTAAATCCTTTAATGATTCCTGATAGCTGAACCTGTTGCATTTCCGGAGAAATTCCAGAAATTGGTGTGATAACCGATCGATCTTCATAGCGAAAGGGATAGTAGGTAATTAAGTCGTAATATGTAAATACACCGAGTTCCTTGTTAAGTAACTCGGCCTTATTAGGGCCGACACCTTTGAGGTATTCAATTTTTGTATCTAAAAACGAAGGCATTCAATGGGCTGCTTTATCCCAAATTGGTGAATTGGCTGTTAATTTCGGCAAATTGAACCAATCACAGTATTAATTTTTCCATTCGAGGGAATTAAGCATGTGCAAGATATCTCGCTTCAAATAAGAGATAACCGGAGCAAGTGAATCGTTTTGTGTGGCAGTTTGGAAATATAAGGCACCTCTTAAAAAATGCTTTGATGAATCGGTCACATAAAATTGAAATTGACTTGGCACCTGGCCTTCAAGCTCAATAATTATGGCAACACTTCCGTTTGGCAATAGTTTATTTGACTCTTCAATGCTATAAGCTTTCACCTGATGTTTGGATGTTAAACGATATGAATCCTCCTGATACTCTTGCCTTAAAGATTCAAGTCCATTAATTGGCTTGTATGTGACCTGCACATTTGCTCCAAAGTATGGGTAAAAAACATCAATCCAATATCTTTCTGAAATCCATGAAGAGTCCCTCAAAATGCGTGCTTGAGTTGAATATTCGAAAGAATATGGCATTGTATCCGCCATGACCTGATAGTCATGCTCTGGTAATATGATCCGGTTATATCCTTTGGGTTTGGGCACGTAGTCAGGTGAGCAGGAGGATAGAACAAATGATACAATCATTGTTGATAATAGTAGTTTCTTCTGTTCTGTCACTCTTCATTATTTATATGAACACGAACATCTTTTATTCTTCGTGGATCAACTGATACTATGGTGAAATCAAACCTATCAAAGCTGATCACTTCGCCAGCATTTGGCAATTTGGCATTTAATTCAAGAAGCAATCCTCCCAGGGACTCACTCTCCCCTTTCACTGATTCAAAAACACCAATGTCGATGCCCATTATTTTACCAAAGTCATTTAACGATATCTTTCCTTCAAAAATATATGTCCTGTCATCAATTTTTTTGTATTCCCTATCAACATCATCGTCAAATTCATCATTGATTTCCCCGATTATTTCTTCGATTACATCTTCAAGGGTGATAAGACCTGAGGTTCCACCATATTCATCAACAACAATTGCCATATGCACTCTTTTTTCCTGGAAGTCTTTGAACAGCGAGTCTATTTTCTTACTCTCAGGAATATACAAACAGGGCCTTAACAGTTCTCGCCATTTGAAATTTTCATCCTCTTCAATGAATGGCAGCATGTCTTTTATATAAAGGATGCCTTCAATCTTGTCAATTGTTTCAGTGAACACAGGTATTCGCGAGAAGCCAGATTTATTCACCTGATCCATCAATTCATGGAAGTTTATCCCGGATTCAAACGAGGTGATGTCTATCCTCGACTTCATCACCTGAGTGACGTTGAGTGTTCCAAAATTGACGATTCCCTTTAAAATATCTTTTTGATTATCATGTGCTTCATCTTTAGTTGTCAACTTCAAAGCATGATGAAGTTCATCTACGGAAACGTTGTATGATTTCTTACTCATCCTTTTTTCTATAACGTTACTAATCGAGAGCAACAACCACGATACCGGCTTTAAAATGGTGTTTGATATTTTAAGGAAGGGGCTTGTAAACTTGGCAAACCCCAGATTATTAGTACTGGCAAATATCTTCGGTAATAGTTCACCAAAGATTAAGATAGAGGCCGTAATAAGAACCGAGAGAGTTAGCACAATGCCACCTCCCGTGTCGGGACTACCAGAAATTCTCCATGTCAAAAAGGTTGAAAAAGTGACGATTGCAATGTTGATGAAATTATTAAGGATCAAAATAGTTGCCAACAGTTGTTGAGGCTTTTTCAATAAATGGATAATCCTTCTGTCTTTAGGAGTATTAGCACTCTTGCATTGATCAATATCATTATGAGTGAGTGAGAAAAAAGCCACTTCTGATCCGGATACAATTGCTGAAAGCAGTAAGAGAAATACAAGTAAGAGCCCGCTTATTACAAGAAATGGAAGGTTAGCACTCACCACCAGCAGTAAGTTCCCAGGCAAAGGATCGTCAATATTTAATTCCAAAGCTTATTGATGATTTTCAAAATGGGAGGTCATCCAATTCGGAATTCTCTTCATGCACTTCCTGATTTTCAGATAATCCTTCTGCATTACTTTCAGTACCTGGAGTTAAAGGTTGCTCGCTGTCTCCGGGCGCTCTCCCCAAAAGGGTCATTTCCCTACCCACTACTTCTGTAATATATTTTTTGACACCATCTTTATCATCATATGACCTGGTGGTTATTTTACCTTCAATGTAAACCTGAGAACCCTTTTTAAGAAATCGTTCAGCAATCTCAGCTAATCCACCCCACATAACAATATTGTGCCACTCGGTATGAGTCACTTTGTCCCCTTCTCTATTCTTATAGGTCTCACTTGTTGCTAATGAAAAATTGGCGACTGCTCTGCCACTTTCAAGATGTCGTATCTCAGGATTCTTGCCCAAATTGCCCACTAAGATTACCTTATTTACTCCAGCCATGTTTTATTTAAATTTTAGAGGTTAACAAATTAAGAAATTTCCCTCATCGATCAAATACTTCTCTATTAATCTTGGTTTAGGAATTTTCTCAATTTCTGTTTTTGAAAATGAGATAAGATTCAGTTTAGATGCTAATTCTTTTGCAAAGGTAGAATCTTTGAGGCCAATCTTAAAAAACCTTGCATGAATGCGCTGATGGGTCAGTATATGTTGATAATCTTTTGATTGATTAATAAAAGATGATTGAAAGACTGATGGTGAAATTTCCTTATTCAACTTTTCAATAAGCGATTCCAGGTTCATCTGGTGTTCAAATTCAATTAAATGAAAATCATACAGACCTTTCCAAATATCGCTATTATTACGCTTTTTCATCAGTATCCGGTTCTCGTAAAAAAATACAGGGTAATTAAAATACCGTTTCCTGATTTTTAATTTCTTATTGTTTACAGGAAGCAAATCCTGTTCTCTATTTGAAAAGGCGTAACACATCTCTACAACAGGGCAATTTGGACAATCGGGCTTCCTGGGAATGCATTGTAATGCTCCGAATTCCATCATTGCCTGGTTAAACACAGAGGGCGAGATACCAGGCATCATTGAGAGTGCCTGGTCAAAGAATACCACTCTGTACTTACTTTGTGAAATGTCGTTCTTTATACCAAAAATCCTGCTCAGCACTCGAAAAACGTTCCCATCAATAGTAGGCACCCTTTCATCGAATGCTATTGACGCGATTGCAGCAGCAGTGTAACTGCCAATCCCCCGTAATTTTAATAACTCTCTATATGTCCCTGGAAACACGCCGTTCAATTCTGTGGCAACGTACTTGGCACATAGGTGAAGGTTTTTTGCCCTACTATAATAACCCAAGCCCTGCCAAAGTCGTAAGATTTCATCCTCAGGTGCTCTTGCCAATTGCTTGATATTTTCAAATCGACTAACAAATGCATCGTAATAGGGCAATCCTTGTTCAACGCGGGTTTGTTGAAGGATTATTTCTGAAAGCCATATCCGAAATGGATTTTTTGTGCCTCTCCACGGTAAATCTCTCTTGTTTTGGTTATACCAGGCAATTAAGATTATGGCGATTGGGTGTATATTTTCAGACAAGTCGCTAATACTTATTAGGTTAGCAATTTAAAAAGAAGAGAATAATTACGATTTAATTTTTAATGTAATAGTCGGCTCTTAAATTTGCTCCGTCAAATTACTGGCATCCAATCTTTTAAGAAGTTCAAATAAAAAGAATAAGTTATGACTAAAGCTGACATAATCAACGAAATAGCAGACAAGACCGGTATCGATAAGGCGGATGTCCAAACCACGGTAGAAGCATTTTTTTCAGTGGTAAAAAGTTCAATGGCTGGTGGGAACAACATCTATGTGAGGGGTTTTGGAAGTTTTATTAATAAGAAACGGGCTAAGAAAATCGCAAGAAACATTTCAAAGAACACGGCTATCGTAATAGATGAACATTATATACCTTCATTTAAACCATCGAAGGTTTTCATCGAAAAAATTAAAACGAGTAAGAAAATTAATTCCTTGGCCTGAGGAGAACATGGGCCGGCAACAATTATTTGTCACTTTCATTGGAGTGCTTGTAGTGTTGGTGTTATATCAACTGCCGAAAGTTGTCGTTGATAACAAAAGTCCAACACTTACGGAGGATGGAAATTCCGAGGAACCTATCCACTCAATTGAAATTTCTCAGGTTGATCAGTTGTTGATAGACAAGCTTAGACTGAATTTATCAGAATCGAATAGTAATGTAAAAAACGTTACTTTTGCGGACTCTTTAGCGAGATTGTTCCTTGTTTATAACGAAATTGACAGCGCTTCAAAATATGCGGAGTTGATTGCAACCCTTGATACTGATATCAGTGGGGCTGAAAAGGCAGGTGATATCTACTATTTAGCCTTTGGCATCATGTCTGATCAGAATCGGGCTGCATTGGCAGAACCAATAAGAAGATATTATCAAAAAGTTCTGGATGCAAGCTCTGACCGTAATGATCTGAAGGCGAGAATTGCAATGACGTACGTAACAGCCGAAAATCCTATGGACGGAATCTTAAGATTGAGGCAATTAGTAGAAGATGATTCAACTAGTTCTGATGCGCATTTCAACCTTGGTTTATTAAGCATACAGTCGGCTCAATATGACAGGGCAATTGATAGGTTCAAAACAGTATTGAATCTTGATTCAGCGAATTTGGAAGCTTCGTTTTATTTGGGGGTAAGTTATTTTGAAAATGGTCAGGTAAGTCTCGCGAAGCAGAATTTTGAAAAAGTAAGAAATGAGAGTGGAAATCAAGCCATGATTGAAATGGTTGAAGACTACCTCAAAAGGTAAATTAAAAGCATTTAATAAAATTTAAAAATCGTAGTTATGCCTTGTGGTAAGAAAAGAAAAAGACACAAGATCTCTACTCACAAAAGGAAGAAAAGATTGAGAAAAAACAGGCATAAGAAAAAATAGTCTGTATTTGATAATCTTTTATAAACCTTTTAATCAAAACTATTTTGAGTAGTGAATTGATAATTAATTCAACTCAGAATGGATGTAGGATCGCTCTTTTAAGAGAGAAGAGATTAACTGAATTCCATTATGAAGATGACGCCGTCAAATTTAATGTTGGCGATATTTATCTTGGAACGGTAAAAAAAGTAGTTCAGGGCTTGAATGCCGCGTTTATTGACATAGGATATGAAAAAGACGCTTTCCTGCACTACTTAGACCTTGGCCCACAGGTTGAGTCGCTTAACAAATTTGTTAGGTTCGGCCTGGCTAACAAAAATATTAGTCCACGGTTTAACGGTTTTCGAATGGAACCTGACATTGATAAGCTGGGTAAAATGACCCAGGTTTTATCAAGAAATAAACCGGTGCTGGTTCAGATTGTTAAAGAACCAATCTCTACAAAAGGACCGAGACTCTCCTGTGAGTTGTCATTGGCAGGTCGATACCTGATTTTGGTACCGTTCTCAACAGCCATTAATGTTTCAAAGAAAATCTCCAGAGGAGATGAGAGGAAACGTCTATTGCGCCTAATTTCATCGATCAGGCCGGAAAATTTTGGCGTAATCATCAGAACAGTAGCCGAAGGTAAAGAAGTAGCCGAACTGGACAGGGATTTAAGAAATCTTGTCAGTATCTGGGAAGAAGGCATTAAGTCCCTTCGTAACGCCAAATCCGGCGATAAGATCATCGGTGAAATGGGCAAAGCATCTTCAATTCTCCGCGATGTACTCAATGAGTCTTTTGACAATATCATTATCGATGATAAAATTCTATACCAGGAGGTGAAGACCTATATCCAAGGCATAGCCCCTGATAAGGAAAAAATCGTCAAATTTCACAATAACAACGTTAAGATATTTGAGCACTATGGCATTGAAAAACAGCTAAAGGCTTCCTTTGGTCGATCAGTTACTGTTGAGGGAGGTGGTTATTTGATAATCGAGCACACAGAGGCACTTCACGTAATTGACGTCAATAGTGGTAACAAATCCAATATTGAGAGTAATCAGGAAGATACAGCGCTGAGGGTCAATATCGAAGCCTGTAAAGAAATTGCCAGGCAACTCCGCTTGCGTGATATGGGTGGAATTATTGTAATCGACTTCATCGATATGAAGAAGCGAGAAAATAAGGGGAAGCTATATGACCAAATGAAGGCTGAAATGAGCGGAGACCGGTCAAAGTTTACCATTCTTCCGCTATCGAAATTCGGGTTGATGCAGATCACCCGGCAAAGGGTGAGGCCCGAACTCAACATTACCACCGGGGAAAACTGTCCAACCTGCAATGGAACAGGCAAAATATCAGCATCGGTATTGGTTGCAGATGAAGTGGAGAAAACGGTTGAATATTTGTTAGGCAAACAGAACGAAAAGAATTTGACAGTAGTGCTCCATCCATACTTATATGCCTATTTCAAAACAGGCACTACATCCCGAAGAATGAAGTGGTTTTTTAAATATTTCAAATGGGTGAAGATTCTTGAGGATTCATCACTTGCACTTACAGAATATCATTTCATCAATTCGGCCGGTGAAGAAGTGAAGATGGAGATTTAAAATCTGATTCCAACTTCTATTCCCAATAGGTCGTTATTTATTCGGAGGTTGGCGTCTGAACTTACAGCATCTTTCATCGAATTGATCAAACCCCTGTAGTAGACAAGTCCGCCGTAAAAATCGGTGTCCGGACCAAGGGAAAACTCAAGGCCTCCACCCAGATTAAAGGAAGCGTCTATTGGTTGAAACTTGTCGACAATCTCCGGATCCTTAAGGTTTGATTCTTGAAAGACCTTTACGTCACCAGTAAATCCCGTGGTGAAATAAAGCTTCATTCCCGGGCTTATTTCGTTTGTAATAAATCTTATTAGAAGAGGAATTTGGATATACTGCAATTTATGTTCTTCAGATCCCTCAAAGTTTCCGGAATTACCGGTGTAATCGATGGATATTTTTTTAGGAGCATAACCCAGTCCACTACTGAAGATAACATTGTCTTTAATGGGGAAGTCTAATGTCAAACCAAATAACGGCTTGATGGATGTTTCTTTTTTACTGATATCCAGTGTATCAGAAATTTCATTGATTCTTGGGTTGGAAACGGCTCCGCCAAATCGCAATCCAATTCTCAGTTGAGAGAAAATATCGAATGATGAAATAATTACCAGGCTTACGAGAAGAACTTTTTTCATGCTCCTAAAAATAAAAAAATAGTTTTGTCATTTAATAACACACTCATCCGAACCTTTATGAATAAAGTTGCAATATCCCGTAATGCTTAATGTTTGCCACGT
>JAQCLE010000126.1 GCA_027592755.1 Bacteroidota bacterium
CAATATAAGCAATTTATGCCTGTTTTTATGCCTTCTCCCTAACTGTTTAGTGAATTTTTCGGGTTAAGAAGAGAAAACGGTAGAGACGAACCCTGGAAGGTTAAATTCTGGGGTGTAGGCAACGAAACCTGGGGATGCGGCGGTAACATGACCCCAGAATATTACGCTGACATTTATAGACAATATGCCACATTTATGCCGGGGTGGTCCAGTGGGGTTGATATCACCCGGATAGCATCCGGAGCTTCATCCGATGACTACAATTGGACGGAAGTTTTAATGAAGAAGGTGCCCCAAAGCCTCATGGAAGCAGTTGCTCTGCACCATTACTCCGTAATCGACTGGAGCAACAAAGGCTCTGACAAGAATTTCTCAGAGGAACAGTATTTCATAATCATGCAAAAAGCTCTCGAAATAGAAGAACTTATCACCCGGCATGTGACCATTATGGATAGATACGATCCGGATAAAAATGTCGATTTGTTTGTGGACGAATGGGGAGGTTGGTATGATAGTAAGGATAGCCTGGGTGTACTTTATCAACAAAATACCATGAGAGATGCCATGATAGCAGGCACTACCTTAAATTCTTTCAACAACCACGCTGACCGGGTGAAAATGGCCAATCTTGTGCAGACCATAAATGTGCTACAAGCTGTTATCCTTACGAACGAGGAGAAAATGATCCTTACCCCCACATACTATGTGATGAAGATGTACAATGTTCATCAGAATTCGACACTCCTGCCCATGAGTATGCAAAATGTCAGTTACACTTTTAACAATGAAGAACTGCCAGCGCTTTCGGCATCGGCGTCAATCGATCAAAATGGAACAAAAAATATTTCCCTGGTTAATATTGACAGTAGAAAAAACCATACAGCGGAAATTGAAATAAGGGGTGAAACATTTAAAAATATTTCTGCGACAATTTTGTCATCAGCTGCCCTTCAGGATCACAATACTTTTGAAAATCCTGAAAAAATCAAGCCTCGGAATTTTGACGATTTCAATTCAAAGAATGGAGTTGTAAGGATTAAGTTACCACCATTTTCCGTGGTAGTTCTTGAGCTAAAGTAAGACTCCCCTGATTTCAGATTAAGATATAAAATTGATATTTGATCTAAATTAACTATCAATGAATAAATTCGATTACTTTTCTCTCTTATTGATTTTTTCGATAATCATCAATGCCTGTAACCCTAAAAAATCAGAAGAAACCATGCCAAACAAAGGTACAGTCACAAGTGAAATTCATAAGACAGTCGATGGAACTGAAGTAAAGAGATTTGTGCTCACCAATGCGAATGGTATTGAGGTGACCGCCATGAATTATGGCGGAATCATTACTTCCATTAAAGTTCCTGACAGAAATGGAAAATTTGAAAACATTATACTTGGATTTGATAGTCTTGAGACTTATCTCAGGCGCAATCCATTTTTCGGTGCCCTTGTCGGGCGTTACGGAAATCGCATTGAGAATGCAAAATTTTCACTCGACGATACTGAGTACACTTTAACCTCCAGCATACATGGAGGCCCTGTCGGCTTTGACAAGGTGATTTGGGAAGCGGCTGAATTTGAAAATGAAAACGGTGTTGGCATAAAACTTACACATACCAGCCCTGATATGGACCAGGGATTCCCCGGCAACCTTAACGTTGTTATAACCTATTTCCTTTCAAATGACAACGAACTGTCTTTTGATTACTATGCAACAACCGATAAGCCTACGATAGTAAATCTTACCCAGCATAGCTATTTCAACCTTTCAGCTTTCAATAGCGACGTGCTGGGGCATGAATTGATGCTTAATTCTTCTAAAGTTCTGGTAGTGAATGACAAATTAATACCAACCGGTGAATACCGGCCAGTCGCTGACACACCCTTTGATTTCACCGTGTCTAAAACATTGGGGCGAGATATAGAATCGGATGATGAACAATTGGCTTTTGGACGAGGTTATGATCATTGCTTTGTCGTGAATAAAAGCGATCAGGACATTCCCTTATTCGGAACAGTTTACGAGCCCCAAAGTGGACGTGTAATGGAATGGTATACCACAGAACCTGGTGTGCAACTATATACTGCCAACAATTTGAATAATGTAGCCGGTAGAGATGGCGTTACCTATATGCGGCGTGATGGCTTTTGCCTGGAAACGCAGCATTATCCGGATTCTCCGAACAAACCTGAGTTTCCAACAACCCGCTTAAATCCTGGTGAAGAATATCACACCATCACAAAAATTAAATTCTCAACCAAATAATATAACTTAACAGTATGCAAAGTTTAGATAGTCTTGACTGGGTATTTATATCCGGGTACTTCATTTTGCTCTTTAGTGTCGCCATCTGGGTGATCAGGAAGAAATCGGAAACGACCGAGGATTATTTTCTCGCCGGCAGGAACATAGGATGGTTTGTTGTTGGTGCTTCAATTTTTGCCTCCAACATAGGTTCAGAACATGTTGTTGGTCTGGCTGGAACAGGAGCAAGTAATAGAATGCCCATGCTGATATACGAACTGCATGCATGGATTGTATTGATGCTCGGTTGGGTCTTTCTCCCTTTCTATGCCCGAAGTGGTGTTTTTACAATGCCAGAGTTTCTTGAGAAACGGTTCAATGCCAATACACGATGGGTTTTATCGATTTTCTCATTGGTCGCATATATTCTAACCAAAGTATCGGTAACCATCTATGCAGGTGGGGTTGTGGTTTCATCACTGTTAGGTATCGATTTTTGGGTAGGTGCGCTTTCAACAGTGGTATTAACTGGTATCTATACCGTCCTTGGTGGAATGAGGGCAGTGGTTTATACTGAAACTATCCAGGCCATTATCCTCGTACTTGGAGCGGGAGCATTAACCATAATCGGAGTTTCGCATGTTGGTGGATGGGCCGAGTTAAGAGGTTCGCTTGATCCTGGCTATTTCAATATGTGGCGGCCTGCTTCTGATCCCGACTTCCCATGGCCAAGTCTTTTTATTACGAGCACCATAGTAGGTATTTGGTATTGGTGTACAGACCAGTACATTGTGCAAAGAGCACTAACGGCAAAAAATCTCAAGGAAGGGCGACGTGGAACCATTTGGGGAGGCTTTCTCAAACTATTGCCCGTGTTTCTTTTTTTGATTCCCGGCGTCGTTGCCTTAGTACTCAAACAAAGAGGTGAAATTCATTGGGACACCCCCGACCAGGCTTTCCCGGTGTTGATGAGTAATCTCTTGCCTTCGGGTCTTCGTGGTCTCGTTGCAGCCGGTCTTCTTGCGGCTCTTATGAGTTCCTTGGCATCTGTTTTTAATTCATGCTCCACACTATTCACCGTGGATATTTATAAAAAAATAAGACCTGAAGCATCCGAAAAATCACTTGTGAAAACCGGAAGAATTGCGACAGCCATCGTTGTTGTGTTGGGCATATTCTGGATTCCCGTAATGGCTACTATTTCTGGCGTTCTCTATGAATACTTACAAAAGGTTCAGGCGTATATTGCACCACCAATTGCTGCTGTTTTTCTTCTCGGTATTTTCCATAAACGTATCAATTCCCAGGGTGCGTTTTTTACTCTTATTTCCGGGTTTGTTATTGCCGGAGTACGATTGACCCTGGAATTAACGAAAGATAGTCTGACGCCCGGCGGTATGTTACATTACCTAGGCACAATGAACTTCCTAACATTCGGCGCTTTCTTTTTCTTATTCTGTGTGCTGCTCGCAATAGGTGTCAGCCTTGCTACCCCTGCTATGTCCAAGGAACACGTTGTTGGTCTCACCTTCGGTACATTGACTGATGAGCAAAAGGCTTCCAACAAAAACAGCTATAACTGGATTGATATCGTGGCGTCACTTGTCGTATTAGGTATTGTGATTTATGTGATGACGACTTTTACTTAGCATTAATTGTTGCTATTTAGGAACTGAATATGATAAGTGGAATTACCAAATCAGTTTTACCCATCATTGTCGTTTCGCAACTTTTCTGTACATCTCTTTGGTTTGCGAGTAATGCTGTATTAAGTGATCTGGTATATGATTTCGGACTTGCTCAAAGTGCTCTCGGACATATTACTTCTGCTGTTCAGTTTGGATTTATTATCGGCACGTTGGTATATGCCATCCTCACAATCGCTGACAGGTTTTCACCGTCCAAAGTTTTCTTAATCAGCGCAATTGCAGGAGCGATATTTAACCTTGGAATTACTCTGGACGATCTTAATCTTACAAGTATACTTTCCTTCAGATTCCTGACAGGATTTTTTCTCGCCGGTATCTACCCTGTGGGGATGAAAATTGCGGCCGACTATTATGAAAAAGGTCTTGGAAAATCATTGGGGTTTTTGGTTGGTGCATTGGTAGTAGGAACGGCGTTTCCACATTTATTAAAAGAATTTACCGGAGCACTCCCCTGGAGGTTGGTGCTCATTTTGACTTCAGGTCTTGCTGTTAGTGGCGGCATTTTAATCTTCGCTTTAATTCCGAACGGACCGTTCAGAAGACAAAGTCAAAAACCAGATTTTACTGCAATAATGAAAGTCTTCGGGAACAAAAAATTTCGTCCCGCCGCCTTCGGATATTTCGGCCATATGTGGGAATTGTACACGTTCTGGGCTTTTGTACCACTTATGCTCACGACGTTTATCAAGTTGCATCCTGAAGTAGTACTTAATATTCCATTATTATCATTTTTAATCATTGGATTGGGCGGGATCGCCTGCGTTATGGGTGGCTATCTATCTCAAAGTTATGGCCCTAAGAAAATTGCTTCGTTTGCGTTGTTTCTGTCGGGCACTTGCTGTCTCCTGTCACCCTTGATATTTCTCGTTAATTCGTCTGTTTTGCTCGTAGGGTTTTTAATTTTTTGGGGCCTCGTTGTAATCGCTGATTCGCCCTTGTTCTCAACTTTAGTGGCCCATAATACAGTTGCCGAATCAAAAGGCACTGCTCTAACGATTGTTAATAGCATTGGATTCTCAATTAGCATTATCAGTATTCAGCTTATCAATGGCACACAGGACTCATTCGATTCGAGGTTTATTTACATGTACCTGGCATTAGGGCCGATATTAGGGCTAATAGCTTTGTATAAGAACAACGACTAGGCAACTCGCCATTAGTGAAACAATTCTTTCCTCCTTTGATGCTAACTCTTGGAGAGTTTGAAACTCTCCAAGAGTTTTACGCATCTGCGGCCAACAAGCCATCATTATTTTACAAATCTCCAATTTCCACCTCGCCCCAATTTCAATGGTCTGTAAGTTAAAGACCATAGTTACGGTTACGAGCTGTCAGTATTTTAAAATTATTATTCCCTAACCTGGATCGCTACATCAACACTCAATTGATTAGCAAGATCAGTGACATATGCCTCGAAATAATCGGGATCGATAAAGCCTTCGTCACTTAGCTCCCAACCTCCAACTGAGTAATAAGTAACTGGTTTGTTTTCTTCGATTTTCAGCTTGCCATAAAACGAATCAGAGAATATTCCTTCCTTTGGCGCTTCACCCCATCCTAAATACACATCCCTTGGTAAGATCACCGCCAAACCAAGCCACCAGGTGTTGTCGTAGGTCTGCTTGTCATGTGAAATCAAAGCCACATACTTCTCGTTCACCAATACTTCTTTTAAGGGATTGTTAGAGGCACTGTTTACAATACCAACCAACAGGGTTTCATCTCCTTGTAGGCCAGTGAAACTGGCATTGTTCTGGAAAGCATACATTCCAGGCCAAATTATGATACGCTCATTTACCTGATAAGTGCGATCAAGTGGCTTCCAGTTATTATGCTGAATATCCATTACCGATCGAACCGGACCTTCCCTGTAAAAATTAAATGTCGAACTTTCAATATTGGTGACCGAATCACCGGCGATGTTTCCAATCCTTGATAATTGATCACCCAGCATGAGATTGATACCCCCAATACCAACTGCATTTGCAGTTCCAAGAATATCACGGCCCCAGTCGGCCATTACATGATAGTTATCTTCCACGATGCCATTGGCACCAATACCAACATCTTCGGGTGCCATAGTTTTTACTTTTTTCCCAAAAATGTCCTTTGAGTTACGGCCATCAAAGTAATGCCTGAAACCTGCCAGATCATTCTCGAATGAAGGACCATCGGTCTGGTAAGAGATATACCCAAGTTTCCCGGGAATATCACCTGGAAGAAGTGTGCTCTGAGTAATGGGTTTGACCGGAGTATCCTCTAAATCCCTCTTCCCTGCTCGCAAACTTGTTCTAATGACATACCCGGGGTCAGTTTGTGAGAAGGTTAGATTAAGGTTCCTGACGCTGTTCGCTTCAAGATCAATAACAAGAAATAGCTCGTTCGCAATGCCATCACCATCCAAATCATCCAACTGAGATGGAATCGTATCTCTGGTGTCGGTCACCAAAATCGGAAATCCGGGAGATACAGCTTTTAGATTTATGCTCACAGCTTTATCTGTCAAATTGATGTCAGACGGGTTGGTAATAGCGATGCTTTTGCCTTCCTTTTTTTCGCAGGATGACAACAACAATACTACAAATGATAGTAGAAGTAGTTTATTCATGATTAATCAGATTGGTGAATGGTTCATCGCGAAGCTACAAAATCGATGGAATTAATAGAATCTCGATTTTATGATTGGTATAGCCCTGCTGGAATCGCACAGAACTCATTAATTCATGAAATTTTCTTGTTTTATTGAAACTATTCTTTAAAATCCTAACATAGGTCATATATTTTCTCCAAAATTTATTTCAATTTCATCAAAAATCAATAGTTTTCAATTATGGCACAGGCGCACCGATTCGATTTAACCCCATTCATTGTTCCACCCAAAAAAAAGAAAGTTAAACTGTCTGACTATGATCCGGGTTATGTTGGGCAGATAAAAGGGAAAAAACAAAGCAAAGAAACGCTGGAGGAGGATATTTCTGATCTGGCGGCTGCACAGGAATTACTCTGGGCAAGTAAGCAAAAATCATTATTAATTGTTTTTCAGGCTCTGGACGCTGCAGGAAAAGATGGTACAATAAAACACGTATTATCAGGAATAAATCCACAAGGATGTGACGTCTTTAGCTTTAAAGTACCCACTGAGGAAGAGCGCCTGCATAATTTTCTCTGGCGACCAGAAAAGTATATACCACAACGCGGTAAAATTGCGATATTCAACCGATCCTATTATGAGGAGGTGCTTGTTGTCAGAGTTCATCCTGAAATACTTCATTATGAATGGCTCCCAATCGCTTTAAAAAATGCTCCGCTTGATGAAATCTGGAAATATCGCTTCAAAGAAATAAATAGCTGGGAAAAAAGATTGAAAGCCAATGGCATAACAGTTATTAAGTTTTTCCTTAATCTTTCAAAAGAAGAGCAGCGAAAACGATTCCTTGATCGATTGGATACACCCGGAAAACAATGGAAATGCTCTCCCGGTGATTTCAAGGAGAGGGTTTTTTGGGATCAATACCAGGTTGTCTACGAAGAAATGCTGCAAGCTACCAGCACCAAGCATGCACCCTGGTATGTAATACCGGCTGACAATAAATGGTACACAAGAGCCGTTGTTGCAGATGTTATCACTTCCAGAATTGAAGAAATGGATTTGAGCTTTCCTGAAGTGACCCAGGAACATTTGGTAAGCCTGATGGAGGTGAGGAAGAAACTTAAAGAAGAAGGCATGGGGGTAACGGTATAGTTTTATAAATCAAACTTCAATTAGCTGTTTTTAATTCATTGTATTGGTTTGTTAATATCTGCCGATGGAATTCTAATTCCAATCTTTCAGGACTGCAGTCAATTATCCGTTTGCTCGGCCATTATTGGCTTTAACGCAGTTGATGTAATCAAAAATTATGACATATCGCAAGTACCATTTTATAAATTGGTAATGTTGCCATATAATCTTCCATTTAGAAAATGAAGAACACCCTTAAATCAGTTTGGATAGGAGTCAGAATTCTATTTGCCGTATTCATGGTATTTGCAGGCATGCAACACATGCTGAAACCTGAGTTTTACATTCCTTTCGTCCCCTCCTTTTTACCATTCATAACAGCGATCATTTATGTATCAGGAATTATTGAAATACTCCTCGGATTAATGCTTTTTTTTCCAAAATACGTCAAAATCGGAGCCATGGTAATTATGCTTCTTATGTTAATGTTTTTGCCCATTCATGTTTGGGATGTTTTTTCCGACACTCCCGCTATTGGGAGTAACCAGGCCGCACTTATTAGGCTTCCCATACAATTTATTTTCATTGGGATAGCCTGGAAAATAAAGAATATCGGATCATCTCAGCCTGAGAATTGACGGTATTTACGATAATGTTGTTTCACTAACTGAAGAAAAAGTGTGACTTAGAAGCTGTTTAGCCTGGTCAATTACCGACGCACAAAAATCAAATTATTCCTTCACGAATTTCTTTATTGTATAACTCTCAACATCAGTCAGCCGGATGTGATAAATACCCTGAGGTAAGCCTCCGATATAAACGGTATTGGTTCCGGAACCAGAATAGCTTCCGAAATGCATTTCTCTCCCATTCATATCTATGATTTGAAAATCATACGAACGATTATTTGAAAACTCGAGATTCAGGTAGTCTCTTGCAGGATTAGGATAAAGAACCAGTTGTTCAATCTCGTCTTCAATGCCAAGTGGATTCCATAACGTCACAAAAATTGAAGCAAAGTCCCGGCTGCCTTCACCGTCAGTTACTACCAATTGAAGAAAATGCTCGCCATAGTCGAAGTCATGGGTCAGCGATTCATCTGTCCCAACCACTTCATAGTCAACCTTCCAGGTGAAAGTCACTGATTCCCCATCCGGGTCCTGACTTCCGGTAGCATCAAAGGTTAGCGTTTCAATAACATCTGAATTATCAACGGTAATTAAAAGGTTCTCACTTTCTGACATCACCGCTAGAGGTGGTTGGTTGAGTCCTGGTGCAGTATTGTCCAGGATAATGATGTCATCCGGATAGGTGTCCTTCAGCAGTGTTAGTGCTGAAGATGTTGCTTCAAAACCTCCGAATTGCATATCAGACCATGACCAGCTCATAGCACCAGCATATCCAAGCTGGTATGCCCGCTCGAAACATTCTTCCGCTGAATATTCAAGTACACCATCAGCGGGAAACTCACCAATAACAATGGGCTTGTCTATTCCCCAATGTGATGCAGGGTTATGAAAAGGTGAGTTGTCCGTCGAAAAATGATCGTAATAATGGACCTGGACAAAATCCAGCGTACCGGCCGGATCACCTCCTGCAGCAATCAACTGTGAATCACTATAGAAGTCGAAATTGCCACTTCCAACATTGGTAGAGGCTCTAAACGACCAGGATCCATTTGATACCAATGCGGTGGGTACTTCCCTATGGATCGCTCCTGCTGTAAGATTTACAAACTGCTGCACTGCAGCCATTGTCGTTCGCGAATCAGCCCACCCTAACTCAGTCATTCCCTCAGGTTCATTGAAAATCTCCCATGACATAACCGCCGGATGATTGCCAATGGATTCCAAAATGGGTATTAGTGCATTGTCAATATAAGTTCGTGTAATGTTGGGGTCTTCCAATAATGCCCGATTTCTTGAAGTGCTGTATCTGGAATTATTTTGTAGCATATCAAATGACCACAGGCACATACTGATCATTATCCCCCGATCATAGGCCATGTCAAGCCCTTTTTTCATGTTATCAATCTCCTGGGAATTCAGCCCGGTAACCTCTCCTGCCGAATTGAATAACGGACTATAGGCTCCGTTTGTATGCAGCCACCAACGGCATGCATTACCACCAGCCGCTTCAATAGCATCAAAAATTTGCGTCCAGTCTGAATCGACAAAATTGGTGACATCCCTTGCAAAGTTGCTACCCCTGCTCCAGGCGATATTGATACCGCTCATGAATTTCTTTTGTTGTGCATTCCTAATAGACAAACGATTAAGGCCTTTGTTCGTCAGGTCTGCAATTATAATTACTATCTGTTCGGTGCTTTTATTATCATCATTATCTGTTACAGTCAATTTGACCGTATGAGAACCCAAACTAAAGACATGGCTAATGATTTCATCGGTTCCGATTACTTCGTCATCCAGAATCCACTCGAAGGAAATAATATTGCCATCAGGATCATTGCTCATACTGCCATCTAATGAAATCTCCTCCATTCCATCATTATCGGTATCCCCGGTAAATACATCTTCTACCACCGCGACTGGTGGCTCACCAACAATCAGGACTAAGTCAAAATAATCCACTTCGAAGAATCCCCAAAATGATTCAACTTTAAGCACATGTGGACCCGCTGTTAGATTGTACACCCCAACTTCCAACTCAGTCCAATCGCTGGTGGCAGGAAAATGCTGATCTGCTATTTGCGCACCATCCAGGATGATGTAATTATTCTTATGGCCAAAAGGTGTTGAATAGCCAATTTCTATTTTGTAATTCCCTGCCTTTTCAGCGTCAAATTCAATTGAAAAGGAATCATTGGTCTCGTTGGTGAAATCAGTAACGTAACCGGTACCTGAAAAACCGGTATGCGCAGTTCCAATTGTCGTACCCGAAAATGTGCCATCCTCCGCTTCTAATCTTACGGTTTGGGCTTGAAGTCCAATTGTAGAAATGAGGAATATAAATCCTATGAGAGCACGTATATGATATAAAATCATGATTTTTTTTGCAGTCTTACCTCTCTTTCTTAAAGATTGAGACACACTCATCCGAACCTTTATGAATAAAGTTGCAATATCCCGTAATGCTTAATGTTTGCCACGTTTT
>JAQCLE010000127.1 GCA_027592755.1 Bacteroidota bacterium
CCTATATTCATCTCAAAATATAATTCACACAACAGGTTAATTTTTAAAGATAAATTGAGTTTAAAGCCACGACCATGCAATCAATTTGTCCTTGGTCCATAAACCGGTACAACCTGTGGATACTCAAGTGCACCAAGATCAGGAGCATTTCCAATATAACCATCTGTTATATTGGGTAGGTTTACACCAGCATCAATCGCTACACTGCCATTCATTAACCTGAAGTCCTTACCATTTAATGGGTAGACAAACCCCCTGTTATCAGGGACTGGAACGTTCTCAAAAATATTGAAATCAACTTCAACGCCATTCACTTCAAAACCCGTTGCCTCACCAAATTCTTTTAAAGTCATAAACTCCACGACTGGAAGTTCCGAGGCATCGGCATTGTTCAAGGAATCAGCTGGCGGATAACGCCATCTATACTTGGCACCTTCTCCACTTTTTACACGGTACCCATTGTAGTCCATCGTTGAATAGTTTGTAAATGTCGTTGCGCTTAGGGATTGCCTGTTTTCATTTGGTCCAATAAACAGGTTATTCTTAAAATGGCCATTGGAAAAACCTGTGATGGCAGCTTCTGTAATAAATGTGTTGTTATAGACATAAATTCCAGCTGGCCGAATAACATGCTTCAACGCCGTTCCGGGGGTGTTATAACATATGTTTCTGATGAAATATACCGGTCCCCCAAAAACCGGTTGAGCACTCAATGAAGCATGGTAGGAATTAAATCCCCTATTCTCAAATATGCGGATATTGTGAACACCTCCATCGGCTTCAATAAAATCATCAGAAGTGTTGAAGATGTCATTCCGATAAAAGTCTATGGAAACACATTTCTTGTCTTGCCCCTCCTCAGGTAATCCATGAGTATCAACACAGATACCGTCATGAAAATTTGAAATGAAATTATGGCAAACTACATGGCTCTGACCATAGACTTTAACGGCATAATAAGAAGTTAAAGGCGCCGGCTCTTCAAATCCATGCCAGCCAATTAAAGTATCAGGATCATGGCGGCCAAGCATAATATTATCAGCAATATAGAAGTCTTTTGAATCCTCACTATGGGTCATTACCGCAATTCCAATATCCTCTATTTTACAGTTTTTAACTGTCAAGCCAGTGCTGCCCATAACATGTTTTAATCCTGCGTAAAAAGCGATCTGGGTATTCCGAATTGTTAGACCCTCGAAATAGTGGTAATCTGCGGCCATAACATCAAAAAGACGATAGGCTCCGTTGCCATCAAATATTACTTCGCCATCACCCGCAGCTTTAATAGTTATGGGTTTTTCCCGGGTCCCTTTTTGAGTAAAAACATAAGCTCCATGGAAATTCAATCCAAGTGGATCAACATAATTGAGTTGATCTCCTTTATAGAGACCAGCATGAACAAGAATGACATCCCCTGCTTCAACCCGTGCATCGGGTACTAACCACCAATCACCTTGAGCGCCTTCACCATAATAAGCTTCATTTAATCCCGTAAATGAGGGCTCCTCTTTTTTTCCTTCGAATCCTGGAGGATAAACATGATATACCTGGCCATAGGCATAAGGCTGTGGCTCTGATTTTGTCTTGACCGTGGTGATGTATTCCGATCGTCCCTCCACACCGTCAGGATCTGTTAATTGAAACCTGCATTCATACATGGTATCAGGATCAAGATTAAAAATGCTCCCGGCAAACATGTGGGGTGTGGTATAAACCCAACGCTGCTCATGTCCATAAATTTTTTCACCTCCTATTCTCATAAGTGGATGACCTTCTATCCACTCAGTTTCTCCGAGCTTTCGGTAATCAACAGATACCGTTGCATTTCTATTTTCATCTCCACTTATTTGCCATTCAAAACCAGCACATATTAATGTCGGAGGTTCGACAATGAATTTATTGGTCTTCGTCTGGTCAGCAATTCTCGATTGGGCATCGAGTGTTAAAATTATAGTCAATGAAGCGATAACGGACAGGGCTAATATTTTCATAATTCTCTGGTTGTAAATTCCTCTTAATTGTAGATGCCTTAAGTTAAACAATAATGCCAAATTTATACTTGTTGGACTATTTATCCGGTAGAGAAAACACAACAATACCACCACCCGGATTTTCTTGATTGCCAGTGACAGAAATAGCTATGTATTGCTTCCCATTGAGCTGATAGATTGAAGGTGTAGCAAAACCAGGACCCGGAAGTGTTGTTTCCCAAATCAATTCCCCGTTTGTTTTATCAAATGCCCGGAACATGTTATCCATCGTTCCGGCCATAAATACAAGTGCTCCGGCTGTAACAACAGGCCCTCCGTAATTTTCCATTCCAGTAGGTGGTGACCCAGGTTGCTGTAATTCAGGATGATTTCCCAGTGGTATTTTCCATGCATAGTCCCCGGTATTTAAATTAATAGCGCTCAGCGTACCCCAGGGAGGTGTTAATACTGGTCGACGTTTTGAATCTCTGAAATGGCTATAAGCTGTTAGGTTCTTGTAAATGGTGGTAGTATCTAAGACAACCGACGCTGAAGACGAAAGCTGATCTTTGCCTGTTTCAGTCAAATAGGCAAGGATTTCATCTTCCTGGCCATCAACAATCCCTGTGAAAGACGGCATTCGTCCCTTCCCTATCTTGATTTGATTGATTATTTCCGTACGATTCAGTCTCTGGTCAATGTCTTTAATAGATGGAGTTAAATCTACACCCTCTTTGTTGGCACCGTGACATGCTACACAATATCTGGTATAAAAATTCTTGCCAACATCATAGAGTGTACCACCAATTTTGCTGTTCGTCTTATTTACCTTTTTAATTTTTGCTATTTCCGGTGACTCATTGGCATTGATATAGATAATATTGGTTTCTGGATCATAAGCAGACCCACCCCATTCCGAACCACCACGAGTGCCTGGTATCATGAGTGTTCCACTAATATCTGGTGGTGTAAACAATCCTTCAAATCTTAACTCATTGAAATCCTGATAGATAGAGTCATATGATTCAAGAGAAAATTTATTTAGATCATTAGATGTCATACTTTGACGAACATATGATGCAGGCTTAAGTGGAAACGGCTGTGTCGGCCAGGTCTCCTCACCGGGAATTTTAGTTTGTGGTACGGTCTTCTCTTCAATAGGAAACAAGGACTCACCTGTCTCCCGGCTAAGCACATATAGAAAACCAACCTTGGATGTTTGGGCGATGGCATCAATCTTTTTACCATCTCTCTCAACAGTCACGAGGCTTGGTGCCGCCGGTAAGTCATAATCCCAGACATCATGATGAATAGTTTGAAAATGCCAAATGTACTCTCCTGTTGCTGCGTTCAGTGCTACAATGCTATTCCCAAATAAGTTCTCACCTTTTCGATCAGCTCCGTAAAAATCATAGGTCGGTGATCCGGTTGGAACGAAAACAATGCCCCTATCCACATCCAGACTCATCCCTCCCCAATTATTGGCACCTCCGACATATTGCCAGGCATCCGGGGGCCAGGTGTCATAACCGATCTCCCCGGGCATTGGTATGGTATGAAAAGTCCATCTTAGCGTGCCTGTTTTAATATCATAAGCCCTAATATGACCAGGAGCCGCTCCATAATATTCAGAAACTTCAGCGCCCAGTATCAGCAAATCTTTATAAACAATGCCAGGAGAAGTTGGGACAACCCATGCTTCCGGCTCATCTCCTTCAAGAATATTAAGATTAACCTTTCCATTATCACCAAAACCCAGTATTGGGTGTCCGGTCTTTGCATTGATTGCGTACAGAAAGTTCTTAGCGGTAAAAAGTATTCGTTCATCATCCTTATCATTCCAGTATGCTACACCCCTCATTATTCCACCTCCCCGACCACCATCAAACGGGTCAAAGGACCATATTTTCTCACCTGATACTGCTTTGATCGCGTATAACCAGTGCCAATCGGAGGTGAAATACATTACATCACCAATTACAATGGGATTGGATTCATACTTTCCTGCACGGTATCTACCCTGCACATCATTAGGATAGAATGTCCAGATTACTTCCAACTGACCAACGTTGTCTTTATTAATCTGATTCAGAGCGCTATAACTTCGTGCCCCTGCATCTCCCTTATATACCTGCCATGTACTAAAATTGGTTTGATCTTGTTGGCATGCATTAATAATGAAACAAAATGCTGTTAATAAGATATAATTAAATCGAATAGCAAGGTTGGCCTTATGCTGCATAGTCCACCGGTTTATTGTAAAGCTCCATACGAAGTTTATTGCTATAATGACACCATGAAACAAAGTCCCAAAATACTTCATAAAATTTTTAATTGAATCCTTGAAAGGGTAATTCACGCCGTATATGCGCTTAGGTGCAAAATTGTGCAAGGCAACCAGAAAATATTTATTTTCATTTAACAATTTTATGATCTCTAAACGGAGCAAACAGTCATATGAAATAGGCAGTATGGTTCCAAAAAGACGTTTTTTTATCGTATCATTGCACAATTGAAAAATGAGGAATATGAATTATCCTCACTTTATTTTAACTAATTAAGAATCAAATGGGAAGGCCTTTAACAAAACCAGTAAATCTTAGAGAAGGATTTTATATCGAACTTCGAAGAGTTGGCGCCAACAGTGGCATCAAGATCAGAAGGGATAGTTATGAAGGAATATTATCAGCAACAATCAAGTATAAACCAACTTATGACGTCGTTTACCTCGGTCAAATGATAAAAGGTAAGTTTGATAAAACAGGGGTAAAAAAGAAAGAGAAAGTCAAGAAAGAGAAGAAATAAAAAAAACGGCCATTCATCAGAATGGCCATTTTTCGTTCATGAATTTTGTTGAATTTATTTAGCAATTTGAACATTCACGGCATTCAATCCTTTCCTGCCTTGTTCAACTTCAAATTCGACTTCATCATTTTCCCGAATTTCATCTACCAATCCACTTTGATGTACAAAGATGTCATCACCACCGTCATCCGGCTTAATAAACCCAAATCCTTTTGAGTTATTAAAAAATTTTACTGTTCCTTTTTTCATTTTATTAATTAATTAAAAATAAGATGGCAAAAATAAAAATTATTAAGTGTGTTCCCTAATTCTGATTTAGTTTTTAAAATCAGTGTCATGCCTGCTTAAATACTCCTCAGGCTCTTTCTTATACAAATCATACTTCACAAGGTCATTGGCCATCTTATAAAATGACAAGGTACTTTCCATATTACCTACCAACAATGAAAGCCTAGCCAGCCCACAATAAGACAGGCTCTTTAAGTTGTTAATTTCTTCACTTGTTCCCCTCTTTGAAATTTCGATTGCATCATTAAAGCATCTTTCGGCGAACTTATATTCCGATTCATTTTCAGCGACTATCCCTGTAAATACTTTCTTGGCCATCTGATAGAATGCATGTTCATCATCTGGAAAGTCATCAAGTAATAAGGCGGCATCATCGTAACGTTTCAGGAACAACAAATTCTCAATGTAATTAGCCTTAAAAAAAAGATTCCCAGGATAGCGGTTTGAAAGATATTCGACATAACGCAGCGATAGGGCTGGTTTCATTTCATACCTCATCAGGATATGTGATAAATAATGCGCTGCCTCAGCTTTGGCAAAAACTGTTTCCTTAAACGCCAAAGCCATTAACCTTAACCCCTCTTTCTTGTCTCCGCTTTTAAACATCCAAACAACGGCCCGATAAATGGGGTAAGCTTCAGGATATTTTTCACGATAATAACTGTACAATCCTGATGAAAAATAAAATTCATTGTAATTTTTCATCAATTCAAATCCATCTCTGAAATAGTTGTACGCTTTTTTTGCCTCACCAGCAGCCTTGAAGAATTGACTGTCACGCGAATAAGTCAAAGCCAGGATTGAGTGTGCTATCATATCAACGTATCTTACTTCAAAGTCATTCTCATGATTTTCCAATATTTCATGGCACTTTTCAGTGGTAGCTATTAGCTCCTCCTTCATCCTGACAAGTTCCTTTCCATCAAGATTAAGTGGGTATTTTGACCAGTAGATACTCAGCGCAATGAGTAAATCATTGGCAGGATGAGTAGGAATAAGCTTTTTTAATTTAATTGACGATTCTTTGAATGACGCGGTATCGGAGTTATAAATATGATAGAAGCATTCCAGAAACTTAGAATTTACAGGCTCCTTCTGCAGAATGAACTCCTGAGCCAGAAGGGGGAAATTCAACAACAAAAAAAAGCTCAAAAGTCTCATCAAGAAGTTAAATGCATTTTCCTACTAAAAGGTCCAAAATTAAGGTCTTTCTTCTAATTGAATCTTTAAAATTAAACAGCTCCAGTCGCTTGAAATATTGAATTTCGTGATTAACTGTTTTGTTATGTGATTTTGCTTAAACATGATTACATGTCATTTGAACTGAAAAATGAGCATCCATCTATTTCTGCTTTGATTTAAAGGTCAAAGCACCTATATTGTTATTCTCTTTGTTAATTTAAAAAACTAAATTCTAATGGCGATTTTTAATCTCAATGTAAATGGAAATCAACATCAGGTAGATGTTGATCCTGATACTCCTATTTTATGGGTGCTACGTGATGAATTGAGACTCCTGGGTACAAAATATGGCTGTGGTATAGGCCAATGTGGCGCTTGTACAATTCATATTGATGGTAATGCATCCAGATCTTGCTCCATGCAGGTATCCCAGGTAGCTGATAAAAAGATTACAACGATAGAAGGTTTATCGGAAGAAATTAACCATCCTGTACAAAATGCCTGGAGAACTCATGATGTTCCACAATGCGGCTATTGTCAGGCGGGACAAATGATGAGCGCTTCCGCTCTTCTTTCTATAAATCCTTCTCCAACTGACGCTGAAATTGAGACGGCCATGCGAGGTAACATCTGCAGGTGTGCTACCTACGTAAGAATTCATGAAGCTGTCAAAACAGCCTCCCAAAACCTTTGAGTCCACTTTAATATCTGAATAATGTCAATAATTGCAACAAAACATAATAGAAGATCTTTCCTTAAAGTATCAACCGCGGCAGGAGGTGGAATCGTACTTGGCTTTAACTGGGCACTTACTGGTTGCTCTCCAAAAGATGCTGCGAAAATTCCGGCAGAATGGCATAAACTCAATGGCTTTCTCAAAATTGCCAGTGATGGCCTCATCACCATCATGTCACCGAACCCTGAAGTCGGTCAAAACATCAAGACAGCAATTCCGATGATTGTGGCTGAAGAACTGGATGTCGACTGGAATAACGTAATCGTTGAGCAGGCCCCTTTGAACACTGATGTGTTTACCCGCCAGGTTGCAGGAGGAAGTCAGTCGCTGCGTCATGGTTGGACAAGTCTTAGAACCACTGGTGCCACCGCCCGGCAAATGCTTGTTAACGCGGCGGCTAAAAAATGGAATGTAGATCCCGCTTCATTGACCACATCAGACGGCGTTATCAGCGGCAATGGTAATTCGATAAGCTATGGAGATATAGCATCCGAAGCTTCGCGATTGGAAGTTCCTGAAGAGGTTGCGTTGAAAGATCCGAAGGATTTTAAAATAATTGGCACCAGCCGTGGCAATGTTGATATTGAAGAAATAATAGCTGGTAAACCTCTTTTTGGACTCGATACTTACGAAGAGGGTATGCAATATGCAGTAGCACTCAGACCTCCAGCCTTCGGACTCAAATTGAAATCATTTGATGATTCAGAATCCAGGAAAGTAAATGGGGTAAATGATGTCATTCAGTTTGGAAATAAAATTGCCGTATTGGCTAATTCGACCTGGGCAGCCATAAAAGGCCAAAAAGCCTTAAAAGCCGAATGGGAAGAAGACAGCAAGTTGGAAAGTACAGCCTATCATAATGAGGAGCTCATAAAATTACTCAACACCAAGGCAGACGAACCCAGGAGGAAAGATGGCAATGTTGAAGCGCAATTTACAAGGGCTGATAAGATTGTTGAGAAGATTTATGAAGCACCCTTTCTGCCACACTGTCCCCTTGAGCCCATGAACTTCTTTGCCAATGTAACCGCGGAAAAAGCTGAATTAAAGGGCCCTATCCAAACACCGGAAAGAACAAGAAAACAAGTAGCTGAAGTGTTAGGCAGACCCGAAAGTGAAGTATTTATCGACCTGACGCGAATGGGCGGTGGTTTTGGCCGCAGATTGTACGGTGATTTTGTTGTGGAGTCAGCGCAGATATCAGAGCTTGCTAAAACTCCTGTAAAACTTGTTTTTACACGTGAGGACGATATGACTGCAGGAACATACAGGCCATCCTCTAAATACAGGTTTAAAGCCGCCCTTAAAGACGGCAAAATGACGGCCTATCAATTGGTAGGTGCGGGCACAAATATAGGAAATGCGACCCGTGAAGATAATTTTCCTGCCTCAGCCATGGAACATTACCTGGTTGAATCTCATAACATGAGCAGTAATATCACGACCGGTGCCTGGAGGGCTCCCATCACTAATTTCCTTGCTTATGCTGAACAAGCATTTCTTGATGAAGTAGCGGAGGAACTGGGTATTGACCCCGTTCAGTTCCGTCTTGACCTGTTTGAACAAGCTAAATCGAACCCTACTGGTGAACTAAAATACGACGTAGATAAATCAATCGGTGTGATAAAATTGGCTGCTGAAAAAGGAAACTGGGGAAAAGCTAAAGACGGCGTTTCCCAGGGTTTCAGTAGCTATTATTCCCACAATACCTATGTAGCTGAAATAGCTGAAGTAAGAATGGATGGTAATACTCCAAAAGTTACCAAAGTCGTGTGTGCCATTGATTGTGGTATAGTCGTTAACCCGGTATCAGCAATTAACCAGGTTCAGGGTGGAATAGTCGATGGTATTGGCCATGCCATGTATGGAAATTTCTCATTTGCAAACGGTCAGCCACAGATGAGCAACTTTGATGGATTCCGACTAATTCGTCATGGAGAACATCCACCGACAATTGAGGTTCACTTTGTTAAAAATACCAGTGATCCAACCGGCTTAGGAGAACCTTCTCTTCCTCCTTCAGGAGGTGCTGTGGCAAATGCGATGTACAAGGCTACCGGTGTAAGGCTTTATAAGCAACCTTTTGTTCAGGGTGAAATAAACATAGGGTAAGCCCAGAAAGTGAGTAATAAACTGTAATTTAAAACAGTTAAAGTGTAATGGTTTGTGAGGCCTCCGGATTGTTAAAGTCAAGCGCAAATTCATGACCACATTAATCCTTCCAGTGATTCCGGCACTTTGCGGGTTACTTACTTTTCAAAAGCTTAGGGGATTGCCTGGAACTTACAATATCTACTACTTGTATTAATCCCTT
This sequence comes from Bacteroidota bacterium, assembly GCA_027592755.1. Taxonomy (GTDB): domain Bacteria; phylum Bacteroidota; class Bacteroidia; order Cytophagales; family Cyclobacteriaceae; genus JAJCYL01. The sequence continues at coordinate 9,296 of JAQCLE010000127.1, forward strand.
TTTCTCTTTGTACAGAACTTTGTAATCCCGGACCACAATTCTTCGATATTTGGGATTTATCTCATCCACCTGATACTGTTTGGCAAACAAGATCGTTTTCGGAGGTAGTCAACAAATCAGTTTTTACGTTTTTGGCTCCTTGGGGGGACTTATCTTTGTTATAGTCGTAAATACTTTTCAAGGCTTCCTTTGCCTGTTTTGCCCATACAATTTTAAGTTTGAATATTACCAATTTTCAGATTCTTTCTCTAAATCTTCTTGGGTAATGTATTCGCCGGTTTGAAGCTGGTCTTCTGCCTTTTGCAAACGCATATTGTACAACTCTTTGGTCAGCGGCTCTCCTTCAGCTGTATAACCAACTATCATTTCTTTTTCTAACAACTCATCTATTTTTTCTAAAAGAGATGCTTTCGATACACTCATTATCTTTTGCATCACATTTAATTTCGTTCCCTGTAAATCCATTTCTGTTCTCAATTTGCTTTCCTACAAAGTAACATATTTCTACTGATTTAGTTTCCTAACCTCTCTTTCGTCTAATACAACAAAAAACTAAACCTCTTGTACCTACTTCCTCAATTTGTATGTTCAGTTGACTTATTGATAGCATTCAAGAGTAATCTCCACATAAAGAGACCGGGAGATTATAAGGCCAAACAAGACTTGCGCCAATTATGGGTAGGAGTTAAACGTCAGCCCAAAAGGGATAATAATGAAACTGCCAGTTCAAAACAGTTCATTACTCACAAAATGGTACAGTAAAATCCCCGTTTACATAATTATCGTCATCATAACGTCCGTCTATCCGCCCGGTTACCTCAGTCGAGGTAATGGTCAGGATTTCTAAAGCTCCCTCGGTTATTATTGTATTCAGACTACCATCGGGATCATAAAGGGTAATCGTTTGAGAGGCATCAGGATTATTAAAGTCAAGCGCAAATTCATAGAGACCCACCTCATTCGTCACTGAAAAAAACACGCGTAAACCTTCAAAAAAAAAAGTATTGCAGGGATCTGTAACTGCTTCGGCTGTCATATCAATTGACAATTTACCAGCATCAAACGGTGATATTTCAGCCGTTCCTGTTACAAATTGCCACGGCGTTTTATTGACAACGCCCTGCAAACTCTGGTTTTTGAAATCTATCTTTGGAGACTTGCTGCCATCATCTCCACAGGGCATCAAAAGAATTGTTGAGATTGATATGAAAGATATCAGTATCTGCGTTTTCATTGATTAAAATGTTATTTGATAGTCATTGCTATAAGATTGAAACTAATATATAATATAACACACTCATCCGAACCTTTATGAATAAAGTTGCAATATCCCGTAATGCTTAATGTTTGCCACGTT